>JAFWUX010000118.1 GCA_017523995.1 Oscillospiraceae bacterium
TAGTGGTAGTGGTGGATGTAGTGGTAGTGGTGGATGTTGTGGTAGTGGTAGATGTTGTGGTAGTGGTAGATGTTGTGGTAGTGGTAGATGTTGTGGTAGTGGTAGATGTTGTGGTAGTGGTAGATGTTGTGGTAGTGGTAGATGTTGTGGTAGTGGTGGATGTTGTGGTAGTAGTGGATGTTGTGGTAGTGGTCACCGTGGTAGTCGGCGCCTTTGTGGTGGAAGTGGTCACCTTAGTGGTCGGTGCCTTCGTGGTGGTAGTGGTTACCGTGGTGGTCGGTGCCTTCGTGGTGGAGGTAGTCGCCTTAGTAGTCAGCGCCTTTGTGGTGGAAGTGGTTGCCTTAGTGGTCAGCGCCTTTGTGGTGGTAGTGGTTACCGTGGTAGTCGGTGCCTTTGTGGTGGAAGTGGTCACCGTGGTGGTCAGCGCCTTCGTGGTGGATGTAGTCGCGGTAGTGGTCGGAGCCTTCGTGGTGGAGGTGGTTGCCTTAGTGGTCGGAGCCTTCGTGGTGGATGTAGTCGCCTTAGTAGTCAGCGCCTTCGTGGTGGATGTAGTCGCCTTAGTAGTCAGCGCCTTTGTTGTGGAGGTAGTCGCCTTAGTAGTCGGCGCCTTTGTGGTGGATGTAGTCACGGTAGTGGTCGGCGCCTTCGTGGTGGATGTAGTCACGGTGGTAGTCGGCGCCTTTGTGGTGGAAGTAGTTACGGTAGTGGTCGGTGCCTTCGTAGTGGAAGTGGTAACCGCAGAAGTCGGCGCATCGGTTGTTGCGGCAGATGCGGTTGTAGTCGGAACGGCGTCCGTCGAACCGCTGACCGTTGTGGAGACCGCTGCAGTGGTGCCGTCATCCGTAACAGTCTCAGTGGCTGTTGTGATGCTTTCGGTTGTCGATGTTTCCGGCTCGGTTGTTTCCGGTTCATAAACGCCGAGGGACTCAAATGTGCAGCCGTATTTCTCAGGATATTCCTCTGCTGCGGAGCCGGTGTAGCCGCAGATCGTACCGGTGAAGTATGCACCGTAGATCTGGGTTTTCTCATTGTAGCCGTAATCCGAGCTGATCGTATCGCCGGAATCATAAATTGTACACGCTGGATTCGAGATCGTGATGCGGGTCAGGTTCTGATTGCTTGCAAAAGCGCGGGAAGGCAGCTCGGTGACGCCCTCCGGAATCACGATTTCACCGGTGAGATTGCAGGAGGAGAATGCCGATCTGCCGAGCGTGGTGAGATTCTCCGGCAGCGATGTGATCTGCAGTTTGCTGCAGTCGCTGAAAGCGTCATCTCCGATGACGGTGACGGATTCCGGCAGCTCGATCGCAGCAAGATTGCTGTTGCTGCTGCAAAGACCGTTCGGAATCGCAGTCAGATCCTTCGGGAGCACCAGCTTTGTCAGATTGCTGTTGTTCTGAGCGGCATCGCTGCCGATTTTTGCTTCGGTCATCGCCGAGAGATCGAGGCTGACCAGTGCCTTCATCGAGCGGAATGCAGCGCTGCCGATCTCCTTGACATGCTCCGGTACCGTTACAAAGCCGATGTGTGCGCAGTTTTCAAACGCATTGTCGCCGATTTTCGTGACAGTCTCCGGAATCTGCAGAACACAGGCGTTTTTCGCAGGCGGGAAGAATACCAGCTCGGTCTGATCCTTGTTGTAGAGCACGCCGTCAACAGAGCTGTAGAACTCGTTTTCCGGATCGACATTGACCGCCTCCAGCGAAGGATTCAGCGAAAAATAGTTTGTGTCAATATATGTGACGGTTTTGGGGATGTTGATCACCGGAATCTTCTGACCGGGTGCAGAGTTGAGACGGATCTGCGTAACGGGCAGACCGTTGATCTGCTCCGGAATGTTCAGCTCCGACATGTATGCCGCCGGATCAGAGATGCGGCTGACCATCGCTGCGTCACCGGTGTTCAGAGTATTGATGCAGGAAAGTGCATCCGGAACCGTGTACTGCAGCGGTGTGAGCAGCGTGTCATTTTCCATCGTGATATAACGTTTGCCGGTTGTTTCTGCGTAGGATTGCGCAGTGGAAGACAGCTTTCCGGCAATGATGATCTCATAACTGACGTCGCTCGATCTCCATTCGATCTCACAGTCCGGATTCAGGATTGTGATGCGCTTGAGTGAGGGGCAGTCTCTCAGTGCACGGGTGCTCAGTTTGGTGACATCCTTTGCCAGCACGATTTCAGTCAGCTTTCTGAAATTGCTGAAATCTGCATCACTTCCGAGCTCGGTCTGGTTTTCATATATGATGTAGTCTCTGTCAAAGCCGCCCATAAAATAAGAAGCGGACGAACCTGCGAGCGATTCCGGCACAGCGACAGGTTCCAGCGCATAGCATCCGGAGAACAGTCCGCTGCTGACGGAAGTGAGCTCCGGATTATTCGGCAGCTTTGCCTTTTTCAGAGCGGAGCAGTTAAGGAAGACTTCGCCTGTGATCTTGCTGACAGAATCCGGAATGTCGATTTCCTTCAGGCTGTCGCAGTTTGCGAAGGTCTGGTTGCCGAGCTCCTTCAGATCGGAAGGAAGCTTTACCGATTCGAGATTGGAGCATCCCTTAAAGGCATGATGCTTGATTGCCACGCCGTCCGGAATGACCAGCGAATGCAGCTGCACGCAGTTCTGCAGCGCATAGCTGTCGATATAACGGAGCGGTGCACCGCCGAGCTCTGCGGGCAGCGTGATATCCGGTGTGACATTCTGCGAGAATCCGGTGATATACGCATATTTCCCGTCGCTGTCCTCAGAGAAATCATACTGCAGACCTTCATATTCCTTTGCATCGGTTTCCTCTGCAAAGGCGGTCAGCGGGTGCAGCGTGTTTGCTTTCGGCATCGCCTGCAGCGTGCCGGAGAGAGCCATGCAGACCGCAGCGGTAAATGCGGTCGCTTTCAGTTGATTCAATGTATAATCGTCCTTTCAGTTGAAATTTGCAGCTTAGCTGCCGTGTTTTTATACCATATGGTATAGTTGCCCGATATGCAGGGAGCAAATCTTTGATTTGCGGATCTGCAAGGGCATAAAAGAAAATAAATGCGAATGCATTTATTATACCACATTATCTGAAAAAACGCAATGACGAAAACGGAAAAGATGCTGTTAGATTATAGCAAAGCCGCTCCTTTGCAGATACGCAGACGGAGCGGCTTTCTCATATATTTGCTTACGGCGCATGCCGGATTTCAGCGGCGAGCGGCTTGCGGTTCGGTTGGACATTCGGTACAAATGATACCGTAGCGCCTGTCTTTATGATATTTGCCGCATCGGGTGTTTTGGCATATTCATCCTCGGTGACAGTGTATTCGCTGCCGTCGCTGCCCTTGATATAAGCATAGCAGGTTTTGCGTCCTTTTCTGACGAGCTTCACTTTTCCGGTGAGCCGGACGGGCGCGGGCTGCTGCGGCGCTGTCTCATGTTCTGCGTTTTCCGGCTGCTCTGAGGGTTCTTCCGGTTTCTGTTCAATCTGCAGCGCCGGCGGATGCTTTTCGCAGTATCCGCGGATGATCCGCGCCGTGACTTCGGCGACCTCGCTGCCGCATTTCAGATAGAGCGTCTTGTCTCCGATGATGTAGAACGCCTGCTTTGCGCGTGTCGCGGCGACATTCATCATGTTCGGTTCGCTGACTGCCCAGCGTGCGGCACCGCTGCTCTGCTGATCGGCGCCGAGCACCAGAAAGACGATCGGCGCCTCCTTGCCCTGAAAGGTATGGATTGTGCCGACATTTGCGGGCTTGCCCTGCGCGTCATAGCGCGTAAACCCGATCTTCTGCAGACGTTGCGCGAGCTTTGCGGCGGCATTTGCAAACGGCGTGATGACATAGACAGTGTCCTTTTCGGAGCGGTCACCGATTTTCGGGTTCTCCCGCATCATATTCTCAAGGAGCTCCGCGAGAAAATCGCCCTGCTTCTGCACATATTTGTTATTTGCGGTGCCGCGGACATCGAACCAGTCCGCGCTGCCGAATTCCGGCTTGCCCTGCACCATCATGCCGCCGTAGGAGATTTCATTTGAGATTGTGAACATCGGATATCCGCAGCGGCGGTGTACCCACAGCGGAATGCCGATCCATGCTTCATCGGATTGCTCTGCGCTGCGGTAATAGCCGTATCTGCTTGCGGCATCGGTCAGCGTCTGTGCAGAGGCGCTGTCCGAGAGATACTGCTCTGTGATGCCGAAGTGCTGCCGGAGCAGGCTCAGCACACCCGCATCCAGTGTCAGGACAGGCTTGATCTGCGATGGGTCGCCGACAACCATGACATGCCGGCTGCGCAGAATCGCACCGACAGCCGCCTGCGGGACAGCCTGACCGGCTTCGTCAATGAACAGATGCCCCATGGATTCCGCCCCGAGCTGTCTGCACATTCTGCCGAAGCTTGCAAAGGTCGAGCTGATGACCGGCACGGCAAAATTGATCCAGTCCCACGCAATCCCGATGAGATGCTTTTTGTCGAGATACTCCTTCTGTTTGCTCCAGATCATGACAGCCGCTTTCAGATTTTTGCGGTTCTCAAAGAGAAACTGTTTCCGCACACGTAGCGCTGCGATGAACAGCTTGGACTGTGCAATGCGGTATTGTTCGTCAAACCACGGATTCGAGAGCTGCAGCGCGTCATAATCCTTTGTGAGATCGAGCGGTTCCGCGCCGCCCTGCAGAAACTGCTCCTCGAAGATACGGATCATGCTCTCGCGTTTCTGAATCTCCGACGCAGCCTGTGTGCGGCTGTTCTCCAGCGATTGCTGTTCTGTGAGCAGACGGTCGGCATTTGCTTTTGCATCAGATTCGAGCTGCTTGATCTTTGCCGTGAGCGTCTGTTCCTCTGCGGTCAGCGTGCGGATCTCTGTCAGGAATCCGTTGATGTTTTCTGACGCAGATGCGAGCTTTTTCTGATATGCCTGTTTTTCCGCCGCCGATGCAAGCAGCCTCGGCTTTTCATTTTGCATCACATAGCTTTGATTGCGTTTGGATTCCTCGAGATACCGCTCCGCCTTTGCGATGCGCTCTGTCAGTTCCGTGCGCTGCCGGATGAGCGGCTCTGTATCCGCTTGCAGATGCTCCTGCACCGCACGGAGTGTCTGTGCTGCGGTCTGCTTCACCTGAGACGCCTTCTGATCGAGTGCAGCAGCTTGTTCGCGATACTGCTGCAAATGCGCCTTTGCGTTCTCATAATTCGGATATTGCTTTGCCAGTGCCGCAGCTTTCTCGCGCAGCCTGCAGACGGTTTCATGTGCCGCGCGGAATTCCGCATAGACCTCCGGCACAGGCTGATAGTCCTCCTCAAGATACCGTACAACATGCTTGAGCTTTTTGAGGATCAGGTCGCAGTTTGCCGCCTTGCCGCCCTCCATGGAAAATAGTCCCCAGAACTGCGGGTCAGCGGCGGGCTCCAGCGTCAGCACCTCATGCGGCTTGCCGGTCTCATCGGTTTCCCATTTTGCATCCGCATTGCCGTTTGCGATCTCGCGGAAATAATCTGCCTCGGTCAGTTCGCTGACAAGCGCGCTGTCGATCTCCTTGGTCAGCGGCAGCTCATTGACGATATTCCGGACAGCGCCGTTGTTCGTGCTCGCCACAATGATATTGTTCTCCGAGATATCCTGCGGCAGGCGCGCAACGGATGCCTTTTTATAGTAAATGGTATCGGGCGTGCCGGTGAGACTGCGGTCGCTGAGAGCGGCAACAGAAATTGCCTGCCGGACAACCAGCTCCGCGAAGATATCCTTGAGCAGTGTGGTCTTGCCGGTTCCGGGCGGACCGTTGACGCTGCGGATTGTCTGCGAATCGTATCCGGCGGCGAGATTGACGGCGACCTGCTGCATCAGCGAGAGCGCATGTTTTGTATTGCTCGGGAACCGGCCGGCAGGGTAGTGCTCCGGCGCAAGAATCTGCCGGAACAGTGCCGGCGCAAAGAGCGGTGAATCTGATTTGCTGTCAAGGTTGACATGGGGCGCTTTGCACCCGAACAGATACGCATCGAGATTGTCTGTCGCGGTGCTCTTTGCAAGCTCAAGGTCCTCGATATAAAATGAGTGCAGATTTGCCGCGTCATTGTCAATGTTCGCGATGATCTGCACGCGGCAGCTTTCGGGGGCGATGCTGTATCTGCGGAGCATTTTCTCCATTGCCGCCTGAAACTTCTCCGGATCCTTTCCGGTTTCCTCAAACATCTGCGAGAGTGATGTCTGCAGTTCCGCTTCAAAGTCACGGAATTCCGATTCCCGCGGCAGCCTGCCTTTCTGACGGATATAGGCGCTTTCGGTGTAACAGATTTTATCGGCGAGCAGCGTGAGTTTGCTGTCAAAGCAGAGCGCCATTGTGAACTTTTCCCCGATCCGGATCTCCTCATCGGTCGGCTGCAGACCGAATCCGCGCCGCAGCAGGTCAATCACGCACTGGAAATCGAAGATGCCGCAGTAGAGCACGATGCCGCTCTGTGCAGTCCGGCGGCCGCGCAGCTTTTCTGCGAGCAGGTTCCTGAAAAATGTATGGTAATCCCGCTGTGCCTCCGCGTCGATTGCGAACAGACTGCGGTCTTTGGAGTTGACATCGCCCGAGGAGAGATGCTCGGTCATGATCCATGCTTCGAGAATCTGTGATTTATCTGCCATGGTTTCGCTCCTTTTCTGAATCTGTTTTTATTGTAACATAATTTCAGGAAAAACGCAACGGGCAGCACAAAACATGTCTTGCTGCGCGGATTTTGATAGACGGTCTATAAAATGATAGACGACCGTATTCGGAGAAATCACAAAAAATTTACATATCGTTCACGAAAAATCTGGTTGACTTTTCCATCGAAATGTGATATTCTTGAATTAACATCTACGGAAAGGGTGGTAATATGACTATTTTTCAACTTCCGGATACGGCACAGATGGTTCGCAATGATCTGCCGATGTTTGTGAAAAGCAAGAACCTTCTGCCCGAGATCGACAATCTGTTTCTCAAGGCTTCCAAACCGGAAAACATCACCGACCGCGACCGTTCCAACACGGATTTTGCGGCGAGAGTCTGGCTGTATGCGTCGCTGGTCGATGCGGCACAGAATGACAGGGACTATCCGGCTGACAGGAACGACTGCAAAAAGGAATGGGACAATGCAGTGCGCTTCCTGAAGTTTGAACTGAATAAGCGCAAGCTGTTCTCCGGCGTGCTGATCAATGATGTGATCGGAATTTGTGAACGCGGCGCGGCGTCGCTCAAGGTGCTGGGCACCGATGTCGGCGGCGCAGCACTCAGCACATGGGTGCGCTCAAACGGCGAGAGCCTTTCCGATCTCTATGATTCTTTGATCACACTTGAAAAGCGCCTGCACGATGCCGCCGAAAAGGCAAAGCCGTGGCAGAACTGACCGCAAAAACAAAAAATCCGCTCAATTGCAAATTCTGCAGATTGAGCGGATTTTCTATGTCGGCATTACCATTTGAACAGTGCGAGGCGGTTGTTGATATTCTTCCCGATGACAGAAAAGATCTTGCCGACGAGGGTGTATTTCTTCATTTCCTCATTGAAGCTGTGCTCCGAGAGCAGCTTCATGCGCGGTTCCAGATCAAGATATTCCCTGCCGGATTTTGTACCCCAGCCGAAGGTTGCATTGGTATGCTTGACCGCATCGTGATGCTGACCGTGCTTTTCAAGGAAAGGGGAGTGCAGCTCCGCGATCAGATAGCCGTGCGGAAAGCAGTCGCAGAGCATGTTCAGGCAGGTCTTGACCTGATCCTTTTTGAAGTATTCCAGAACGCCCTCCATGATAATAATGTTCATATCGCGTTTGGGGAGCTGCTTTGTCCAGCCGCCCTCGAGCGCACTGCCGCCGAGCATCGTGCAGCGCGGGCGGTCCGCATAGACTTTTCTGCGCACTTCAATCTGATCGGGCAGGTCAACATCATACCATTCCAGCCTGCCGTTATCGACCTGCGAGAACTTGTCATCGAAGCCGCAGCCGAGATTGACGCAGAGCGCATCCGGATACTTTTTCAGCAGCGTTTTCAGCTGATCGCGGAACATGATCGTCCGCGCGATGACGCCCTCATGCGAGAGCACGGGATCATATTTGCTGACATCGACCTTGAGCGTATCAATGATCTCCTTCGCTTTCTGATCTTTGATCCGCGCATTCGGACGGCTGGTCTCGCTCGCCTTGATGGCCAGCGGAATCAGGGCGGTTTCCTGAATATCGCCGAATTTCAAATCCATGTGTATATCCTCCTTTGACGTTTGTGCTGTATTATTTGTAATGCGTTAGCAAACGCTAACTCTCGGCTTGAAATGAAACCGATGCAGCAAGACTGACCGGTTCACTATGATTATACAACAAAACGATACAGTTGTCAACAACTAACTGCATTTTTCTTTCGGCAGAGGACAGAAAAAACCGCCGGCACAAGCCGACGGTTTTTCATCTGCATTATTGCGGACCGATGTAATCTGCGCTGCCGAATGCAAGCACAAGATACATGATCGGCATGAAGAGCAGGAACAGGATGAAAAATCCTGCGCCCTTGCCGAACGATGCGCACATCTTGTACATGAGAATCAGCGAGAGGATCGCACCGAGACCCGGAATGAGCGTCAGAACGGTCATCAGTCCCGGTTTGTCCGTGTTCCAGAACAGCTGGTACATCACATAGATGTTGTAAATCGGGATCAGACACTTCCAGCCTGCTTCACCTGCTTTTGTGAAAATTCTCCACGTTGCAATGATGAAAAGAACGCAGACCACGAGCGTACCGATCAGGATACCAGTTCCAAGACCGCTGCTGGCAGCATTCATCGTCATGGTATAATCGTTCGTCATGGTTATTCACCTCCTTGTCTCGATCTGGATGTAAATGCATATGATGTTGAATCATGTGCATATTATAAATCAAAAGGCTGATTTTGTCAATAGTTTTGACTCCGATTTTACATTTATGACGAGAAACCATGCTCTATATATCCTCTGCATTGTGCATTTATACAATTTCTGAACAGGAATCTGCTCGAATGAGGCAAACTTTTGTCTGTATTGTTCATACACTGTTCACATATATCAATTGCATTAAATGTGAACAATTTATAAAATGCACGCGGCAAACGCAGATTACCGCGGGGATAGCGTCTGCCGTTTCGATTTGCGGCGCGAAAAAAATATAACTGCTCCCATTGCGTTTTTGCTCTGAATATGGTATAATATAGCTGCACGCTGTGCCTGTCACAGCATGAATGTTATCATAAAGGAGAATGCACTATGTATATTACCTGTTTGGATCTGGAAGGCGTCCTCGTGCCGGAGATCTGGATTGCATTTGCGGAGGCAAGCGGCATTCCGGAGCTCAAAAAGACCACGCGCGACGAGCCGGATTACGATAAACTGATGAAGTATCGCCTTGCGATCCTCAAGGAGCACGGCCTCGGTCTCAAGGAGATTCAGGCGACCATCGCAAAGATCGAACCGATGGAGGGCGCAAAGGCGTTCCTCGATGAGCTGCGTTCCATTTGTCAGGTGATTATCATCAGCGACACCTTCTCGCAGTTTGCAACCCCGCTGATGAAAAAGCTCGGCTGGCCGACGATCTTCTGCAACTCGCTGGAGGTTGCTGAGGACGGCACCATCACCGGCTTCAAGATGCGCTGCGAAAAGTCGAAGCTGACAACCGTCAAGGCGCTGCAGTCGATCGGCTTTGATACGATCGCAAGCGGCGACAGCTTCAACGATCTCGGCATGATCGAAGCAAGCAAGGCAGGTTTCCTGTTCCGTTCGACCGAGCAGATCAAAAAAGATTACCCGCAGTTCCCGGCATATGAGACCTATGATGAGCTCCTTGCCGCGATCAAAAAGGCAATGGACTAATACGTAAAAACGTTACTTTTCACCCGACCGGTATGCAGAAATACCGGTCGGGCTGTTTTTTTGCAACTCGTCAAACTGCGCAATCTGGATTGCTTTTTTGCGTGGATTTTCGCTATCCTCTTGACACAACTGACTTTTTGTGCTATACTGATGATGAATTGTAACTTAGAATTCTGAGAGGGGCGGATTCTATGAAAAAAAGATTACTGATTGGGGTGATCGTCTGCGAAACGGAGCAGCTCATGCAGCGCCGTCTGATCAAAGGCATCACCGCGCAGGGCTATGCGCTTGACATGGACATCGCTGTTTTTTCCTGCATCACGAACAACCGTGAAATGACACCGTACCAGAGAGCGGAGTACAATCTTTTCAATTATATGCACCTTCCTTCGTTCGACGGTATCCTGTATCTGCGCGATTCGATCCACTGCGAGGAGGAAAAGCAGGTGCTCGATGCGCTGCTGATGGAGCAGAAGATTCCGGTGCTCGTGCTTGATGATGACACCAGCCCGTTTCCGTATCTGATGATGGATGACCGCAGCGGCTTTGCGGCGATCACCTCACACCTGATCCAGAAGCACGGGCTGACTGATCTGCTCTGCCTGACCGGTTTCAAGGGGCACTATACCGCTGAGCAGCGTGCGCTCGGATTCCGTGATGCACTGGAGGCGGCACATCTGCCGTTCAGCGAGGATATGATCCTTTACGGCGACTACTGGCACGAATCTGCAAAGGCACTCGCACAGGAGTTCATTGACGGCACACGGCCGCTGCCGCAGGGCGTTGTCTGCGGCAATGATCCGATGGCAATGGCGCTCTGCCATGCGCTGATCGGCAACGGCATCCGCATTCCCGAGGATGTCATGATCACCGGCTATGACGCATCGCTGACCGAAACGCGCAGCATGATCCCGCTGACAAGCTATGTCCGCAAGAACTTCCTGCTCGGCGTGCAGGGCGTCGCACGGCTGTATCAGATGATGACCGGCGAAAGCTGTGAGCTGACCGAAGCGGAAAAGATCGAGGTTATCACCGGCGACAGCTGTGCCTGCGGTGTGGATGTGGATTATTTGAAACACCAGATCCGCGTGGAGGAAACGCAGGAGAGCTTCCGCACCATGTTCCGGACAAGCAACATGAGCAGCCGTCTGACCAGCAAGCAGACGCTCGATGAATGTATGGAGGTTGTCCGCGAGCATGTCTATCTGATCCGCGATGTGCAGGAATACTTCCTCTGTCTCTGTGAGGACTGGGAAGGCGGCGGCGCGCTCGAGAATCCCTCGGAGTACCGCAGGGAGGGCTACCCGAAGCATATGCTGCTCAAGCTCTTTGATGAGCCGGGCGGCGGCGTGGTGACAAAGCCTTTCCAGACAACCAAGATGCTGCCGCGCCTGCATGAGGAGCGCGCAAAGCCCGCGTGCTATTTCTTCTCGCCGCTGCATCACAATGACCGCGTGTTCGGCATCTCGGCGCTGAGCTTCGGCGACCGGCTCGATACCTACGATCAGGTCTACTGCGAGTGGATTTCCGTTGTCAACATCGCGCTGGAATATGTCCGCATGCAGACCTATCTTAAGCGCTTCAACAACCGCATTTATCTTTCGTCCATCCGCGATTCGCTGACGGGACTGTATAACTACGAGGGCTATCGCAAGTTCTCGCGCGAATGCTTTGAAGCGGCGAAAAATGAGCACCGCAGATTTCTGCTGCTCTATGCAAGCTTCGATTCGCTGCGGCAGGTCAATGAGACCTACGGTCACTCTGAGGGTGACAGCGCCGTCACCGTGCTTGCAAACGCGATGAACAACAGCTGCACAACCTACGAACGATGCGCGCGCATCGAGGATGCAGAGTTCTCAATCATCGGCTATCAGGATTACGAGGAGGATGCCTGTCAGCGCATGATGTACGCGATTTCGGGCTATCTCGAGCACTATAACCAGAGCTCTCTGAAGCCCTATAAGCTTTCCGCGAGCTTCGGCTATTTCTGCGATTACATCACCCCGAACACCACGCTCGAGGAGATCACCGCGATGGTCACGGCGCGCATTGAGGAGAGCCGCGCGACACGGCAGAACGAGAAGGCATCGCCCTATTACCGTGAATTCGTCAATCTGCGCGAGCGCATTTACAGCAATCCGCAGGAGGACTGGAGCATTGATTCGATGTGCCGCGATCTGATCCTAAGTCGCGGATACTTCCAGAAGCTTTATACACGCTGCTTCGGCATCAGCTTCACGCAGGATGTCATCAACAGCCGGATTGAGCTTTCCAAGCGTCTGCTTTCGAGCACGGATTACAGCATCGCATATATTGCTGACCAGAGCGGCTACAGCAATTATGTCCACTTTATGCACCAGTTCAAGAAGATCGTCGGCATCACCCCGACGGAATACCGCAAACGCAAGCGCCAGACCGAAGGCTAAGCGTGCGGGCAGTGCCCGCCTCCTATTTGCTAAAGGTCTGATTTGTGTTTGCTGGCTTCATCTTCTGTTTTTGAATCAATCGCAGTTGGCTGTGCCTGCAGCCATATGCGGGCAGCGCCCGCAGGTGTTGATCGAAAGAGATGTTAACATTCAGAAATTTCATCTTTTACATCCGGTGATGTCATTATAAAAGTTTTGATCAAACTTTTTCAAAAGTTTGCGGGTCGAGGGCAGAGCCCTCGTCGATGCCCGCAGGCATCGAAACACCCCCAGCGTTCAAGAGCTCGGGGGCTTGGGCACCTGCGATAGAGGTGCCCATTCTATAATCGCATCCGCGAAGCGGATTCCTCTTTATATTTTGTAAACTTCCTGCTTTCGTCATTCACGCGTTAAAGCTTTCCGGCAGGTTGACAGTATTCTTCTTTGCTTTACACACTCATTATGAACCGAAAAAGCGTGCAGATATCAAATCCTGCACGCTTTTTTTGCTGCATGTGAGGAATCCGGCAAACATCAGCGTCTTATCATATGAAAGCGCTTTCAGAAACCCGAAAGGAGGGAATGCTTTGGAGGACAGCGAACTGTATCAGCTGCTGCAAACCGATCCGGAGCGCGGTATGCGGCAGTGCATCGCGCAGTATTACGTGCTCGTTGCTTCGATCTGCAAAGGGATTCTGCCGCACGCGCCGCAGGATGCCGAGGAGTGCATCAACGAGAGCTTTCTGCGGCTTTGGCAGACGCTCGATGCGCTGCAAAATCCCGCGCATCTGCGCGCTTATCTCTGTATGATTGCAAGAAACCGCGCGCTTTCGGTTTGGCGGAAGAACCGCACCGATATACAGCGTGTGGATGCGCTGCCGGAACAGGCGGATGCGGATTTCATCGCAGAGCTTGACCGCAGAGCCGATGCCGAGGCACTCCAGAATGCGGTGATGCAGCTCAGGGAGCCTGACCGCGAGATTTTCGTCCGGAAGTATTATTATCTGGAATCTATGGCGGCGCTTGCCAAGCGTTTCGGGATGCCGGTCAAGAAGATTGACAACATCCTGTATCGCTCCAAGCAGCGCCTGCGCAAAATCCTGAAGGAGGATGCTGAATGAACGCTTTTTATGATTATCTGGCAGAGCTGGAACCGTGTTCCGCTGTAAAAAAACGGGATATCCGCAGATGCACAAAGCAGGTGCTCGGCAGCATGAAGCCTCAGCCGAAACTGCGGCGGCGGTTCCGGATTGCGCTTGTCTGCTCGGTTGTGCTGCTGACGGTCTGCACCGTGATCCCCGTGATGCAGTCATTCGCCGACCGTCCGGACTGGCGGGATACCTACGAATTTATGACACCGCTTCCAATAGAGCAGCTTGACGCAAATATGGATGCTGTGCGTGAGATATTACAGGAGACAGCAGTCAGTACGGAAACAGATGGCTTTACGCTGACGCTGGACAGCTATGCAACAGATGGAATAGCCGGCATTGCCTTTATGACGCTGACTGTGCCGGATGGTTTTGACTGGAAATATCCCTATCTGGGCGTTTCGGAGCAGACAGTCATTGAAAACGGTATTGAAGATCCCCGTTGTTGCTTATTTGACGGCTCAACACTGACATCGTCCGGACAACCGAATCAATATCGCGCAGAAATCACTTTCAGGGATAGCAGATATTGTGATCCGCAGGACAGAGAGTGTACGCTCATTCTGCAAAGTATTGAACTGCGCGATGAATACTTTGATTTCACGGAGGGTGAAACAGGGGATTACGTCTATAGCAAGGATGAGAATCCGAATCGTATCGTTTTTACTCCTCAGTTTGCGTTTCCTCTTTCCTGCAATGAGCATATGCAAAAGCGGCAGTATACGCAGTTCGGCGATGTATCTGTCACACCGTTCGGCGTTTATCTCCAAACAGACGGTATGCAGAAGACTGCTGAAAACTTTTCTGTTATCAGCAATACGATTCCGGAGATTATGATGAAAGACGGAACGATATTATCATCCGTCAATCACGTTCCGCATTCGCTCGATAATACGGTAATATACGGCGGAGGCGGAGATGATGCGCGTTTTGTTCCGGACCTGATCTCCGGTGCCAAAGCGCTGGTCCGGTATCCGATTGATATTTCACAGGTCGCTGCGATCCGGTTTGCAAAGGAAGACAGGGAGACCAAGGAAGTTACCGAAACAGTAATCCCCCTCGGCTGAGTTGCAATTTCTCCGGATTTGTGCTATCATATGGTGGAAAGGTTGTGGTACAATGTCAGCAATTCAGCATCCGTTTCCGCCGCTCTTTGACGCACAGTCCGAAATTCTGATTCTCGGGAGCTTTCCCTCGGTGAAATCGCGCGAGCAGCAATTCTTCTACGGGCATCCGCAAAACCGCTTCTGGCGCGTGACAGCAGCCGTGTGCGGCGCAGAGGTTCCGGTCACGATCGAAGAAAAGCGCGCGTTTCTGCTGCG
The DNA here is from genome assembly GCA_017523995.1 of Oscillospiraceae bacterium. The sequence goes on from JAFWUX010000118.1 coordinate 14,702, forward strand.
AAATCATATCGCGCTCTGGGATGTGATCGCGTCCTGCGAGATCACCGGCAGCTCGGACAGCAGCATCCGGAATGTTGTCCCGAATGACCTGACACCGATTTTCAAAACCGCGCAGATCCGGCAGATTTATGTCAACGGCGGCACCGCTGCAAAATACTATGACAAGTATCAGAAGCCTGTGCTGCAAAGAGATGCGATTCGTCTGCCCTCGACCTCTCCGGCGAATGCGGCATGGAGCGTTGAGCGGCTTGTATCGGTCTGGCAGTGCATCCGGCAGGGGATGTGCAATCACGAATAACTGGAGCGGAATATGAAAATTATTGCTATCGGCGCCGTGACAGCGGGCGGCAAAACAACGGTTGTCAGCGCACTCAGGGAGCAGCTGCCGCGTGCAGCAGCGCTGTATTTTGATGATTACACCTTTGCGGGCGAAGTGGAAGACTATGCTGCGTGGCAGGCAGCGGGCGCGGATGTGCATGTCTGGGATTTATCCCCGCTGCAGGCGGATATCGAACGGATCATCCGCAGCGGCGGCTATGACTATCTGCTGCTGGATTATCCGTTTGCATATCAGCACCGGATGATTCGCGACCTGCTCGACTGCTGTATTTTCATTGATACGCCGCTGGATATTGCGATGGTGCGCAGGGTGCTCAGGGACATGAAGGATGCATCTGCGGACGAGATTCGCACTGAAATGGAGAGTTATCTGCAATTTGCAAGACCTGTGTATGTGCAGATGATTCAGGAGCAGCTTGCAGATGCCGACCATGTGATCGACGGCGCAAAGCCGCTTGCGGAGATCATCCGCGAAGCAGCGGCGATCATTCTCGCAACGTAAAAAAACCGCTCAATCTGCGCAGGACGCAAGGTTGAGCGGTTTATTGTAATAGTCAGATTCCGAGCTGCACCAGAACGGCATTGGAGACAAGCCAGCCCTGCGGCGTCATGCGGAGCGTTTCGCCGTCGCACAGCAGATATTCCGGAATCAGCGGTTTCGCGCGCTGCATCAGGCGTGCACGGCTCTGCGGGACGCTGTCGAGCCGGATGCCTTCGCGGAGCCGCAGCCCGAGCATCACGCGCTCGGATTCGGTCTCTGCATGGGGCTCTGTGACGGTCTGCTTTTGCTGCTGTGCGGCGCAGAATGCTTCCAGATCACGCGGCACTGCATACCGCACACCGCCGTAACAGGAATGCGCCGCCGGTCCGATGCCGTAATAGGGGTCGAGCCGCCAGTATTTGGTATTGTGCCGGCTCTCATAGTCCGGAAGTGCAAAATTCGAGATTTCATAATGCGAAAAGCCGTTTGCGGTCAGGACATCGTGCATTTGCAGATAGCGGTCTGCAAGCGCGTCATCATCAAGCATATCCGGCGGATTGTTCCCGAACGGTGTCTGTTCCTCAATTTTCAGCAGATACGCAGAAATATGCGTGACCGGCTGTGCGATTGCTTTTTCGAGCTCCCGCTGCCAGAGGGATTCTGTATGCTGTTTCAGTCCGAGCATCAGATCAATCGAGAGATTTGAAAAGCCTGCTTCTTTTGCGCGGCGGATTGCCTGCAAGCCCTGCTCCGGCGTGTGTTTTCTGCCAAGGATGCGCAGAATCTCCGCATCGAATGACTGGATGCCGAGTGAGAGCCGGTTGATACCGGAATTCCGCCATTTTGCGAGGGCTTCGGCAGTTGCAGTCAGGGGATTTGCCTCGAGTGTGATCTCGGCATCATCCGCAAGAAAGCAGCGCTGCCGGATTGTTCCGAGCATCTCCGCGATCATCTCAGCGGGGAGCAGCGAGGGTGTTCCGCCGCCGAAATAGACTGTATCCGCACGGAGATTTTCAGGCAGTGCCGCAAGATTCCGGCAGACAGCTTCTGCATACTGCGTGACCGTCCCGCGCGAAAACCGGACGGAGTAAAAATCGCAGTAAGGGCATTTGACTGCGCAGAACGGCACATGGATATAGATGCCGGCGCTCATTGCCGCTTGATCGCTTCAATCAGCTTTCCGAAGAACATATCAAACAGAAATCCCAGCACAAACGCCGCAATCAGCGGCACAGCGCCGAACAGGAAAATCTGCATGTAATTGCCCGGCTCATGAATAAAGTATGTGATGATGATCATCACGAATGCTGCAAGGCGCAGGATCGAATTGACCGCGAGCGAAACCTTGCCGTTGACGCAGCGGACGCCGCATTCCGGACAGGGTTTTCCCGCGCTGCTCATGCCGCCGCAGCGCGCTTTCATCAGCGGCGAGAAGGATTTTTTGCCGCAGTGCGGACAGGTATGTTTCATAGAGATTCCTCCAAAGAGATCGGGCAGGGGTTATTTGATCAGCCGGTAGATCAGGAACAGCACCAGCAGATGCCCGGGATAAAACGCATAAAACAGCCACTTGAGTCCCTTTCCCTTTTTGCCGTTATAGAGCAGCAGGGGAATCAGGCTGAGACCGATGCCGAGATGATATCCGACAGTCTGCGTGACGGCGAGAAATCCGACGCCGCCGAGTGACCGCAGCCAGTGCGGCTTTTTGCGCAGCAGATAGAAAATCCACACAGAAAGAATGCCGAAGAAGCTGTAATCCGCGCTGAGCAGGAGCGCAAGGATGCTGATTGCCATGATGACAATGCAGCCTGCAAGGATTTTCAGCACCGGCGTTTTTCCCTCTGCCTGCGTGATGCGGTCCCAGAGCAGGAGCGCAAGCACAGCGAGGAAAAATGTCAGCATGATGTTCTGATGTGTCAGCGTGATGCCGCGGTTAAACGCGAAATCAAACGGCAGTTCGCTGATGACCGCGAAAATGCCGAGCCGCAGCAGATACTTTTTGCGGTCATGCGTATAGCTGTAGCCCTCAGCGATGAAGAACGCGAAAACCGGCATCGCGATTCTGCCGATGAAACGCAGCCACATCGTCTCCGGAAAGAAGATATCCCCGATGTGGTCGATCAGCATGGTGACCATTGCGATGAGCTTGAGCACGGTGCCGTCAATGCAGCGGATGCGCTCCATGATATTCTGCTTTTGTGTTGTTTCCATTGTGATACTCCGTATTTTGTGTGTCTGTGATTTTGCAGAATCGGATGGTTACTCGTCAAATTTGAGGACTGCCATGAATGCCTCGCTCGGGACCTCGACAGAGCCGAGCTGACGCATCCGCTTTTTGCCCTCCTTCTGCTTTTCGAGCAGCTTCTTTTTACGGGTGATATCACCGCCGTAGCACTTTGCAAGAACATCCTTGCGCAGTGCCTTGACCGTCTCGCGGGCAATGATCTTGCCGCCGATCGCAGCCTGAATCGGGACTTCAAAGAGCTGACGCGGAATATTCTCCTTCAGCTTTTCCGCGATCTTTCTCGCACGCGGATATGCCTTGGAATCGTGGACAATGAACGAGAGTGCATCGACAATTTCGCCGTTGAGCATGAAATCGAGCTTGACAAGCTTCGAGGACATGTAGCCGTCGAGCTCGTAATCGAGCGACGCATAGCCTCTTGTCCGCGATTTCAGCGCATCGAAGAAGTCGTAGATGATCTCATTGAGCGGCAGGGTGTAGTGCATTTCAACGCGGACATCATCGAGATACTGCATATCCTTGAACACGCCGCGGCGCTCCTGACACAAATCCATAATACCGCCGACATACTCCTTCGGTGCGAGGATCGAAGCCTTGACGATCGGCTCCTCCGCATCGGCGATGTTTGCCGGATTCGGATAGTTCGACGGGTTGTCGATCATGATGACCTCGCCGTTCGTCATGGTGACGCGGTAGATAACCGACGGCGCAGTTGTCACAAGGTCGAGATCATATTCGCGCTCGAGACGCTCCTGAATGATCTCCATGTGCAGCAGACCGAGGAAGCCGCAGCGGAAACCAAATCCCAGTGCGATCGAGGTTTCGGGCTCGAAGGTCAGTGCGGCGTCATTGAGCTGGAGCTTTTCCAGTGCCTCGCGCAGATCATTATAATGTGCGCCGTCTGCCGGATAGATGCCGGAGAAGACCATCGGGCTGACCTTGCGGTAGCCGGGGAGCGGTTCTGCGCAGGGATTCTCGGCAAGCGTGACCGTATCACCGACGCGGGTGTCGCCGATGCTCTTGATCGAAGCCGTCAGATAGCCGACCTCGCCTGCGGTCAGCACGCCGCGGTTGATGTGCTCGGTCGCGCTCATGACGCCTGCTTCAACGATCGTGAACTCGGCGCCCGTTGCCATCAGACGGATGCGGTCGCCGGTTTTGACAGTACCCTCCTTAACGCGGACATAGATGATAACGCCCTTGTAGGAATCATAGTAGCTGTCGAAGATGAGTGCCTGCAGCGGTGCATTTTCATCGCCCTGCGGTGCGGGGATATCGGTGACAATGCGCTCGAGCACCTCCTCGATGTTTGTGCCCATTTTTGCGGAGACGCGCGGTGCATCGAGGCAGGGGATGCCGATGACGTTCTCGACCTCCTGCGCGACGCGCTCGGGCTCAGCGGAGGGCAGGTCAATCTTATTGATGACCGGCACGATCTCGAGATCGGCTTCAACTGCGAGATAGGTATTCGCAAGCGTCTGCGCCTCGATGCCCTGTGAAGCGTCAATGATCAGGATTGCGCCCTCGCAGGCTGCGAGCGACCGGCTGACCTCATAGTTGAAGTCCACATGACCGGGCGTGTCGATCAGGTTGAAGCGATAGGTCTGACCGTCCTTCGCGGTATAATCCAGTGCGACGGCACGCGCCTTGATCGTGATGCCGCGCTCACGCTCAATGTCCATATTGTCGAGGAGCTGTTCCTCCATATCGCGGCTTGCGACGGCGCAGGTCTTTTCAAGGATGCGGTCTGCGAGCGTCGATTTGCCGTGATCAATATGGGCAATGATGCTGAAATTCCGAATGTTCTGGTTTGCCAAAGGGAGTACCTCCGTTCATAAATGCATTCATATCAGTATACCATATTTATGCAAAAAATGCAAGCGGTGAACCGTAAAAAGGAGTGGACAATTGTAGGAATGTCAATGATAGGTGACAGATTCCTTCCAAAAAAATACGAAGCACCAGAATTGGAAAGCCCAGCCTATGGAGGGAGCCACAGGCGACCGGAACAGGCTGGGCTTTCCGGCGCTCACATGACCGCCAGATA
>JAFWUX010000119.1 GCA_017523995.1 Oscillospiraceae bacterium
GAGAACCTTAGGGAGAGGGGAGACCCGAGCGCAGCGAGGACTTCCCTCTCCCTATGGTTCTTCCCCTCGCATTCGCGCCCCGCGCCCAGTAAAAATAAACATTCGGACAAAGGATACAGAACAAGGAACGGAAAAAGTGAATAGTGAAAAACGAAAAGATAAATGTATAAGCCGCCAAATCATCGCATTTACGCTGATTTGGCGGCTTTCTTCTATCCGTATATAAAAATGGGGTCTGGGGCACAGTTTGCGCAGCAACACTGTAAGTCCCACATTACAAATCCGTCGGAGACACCTTTTTCACTCCGTCGGAGACGCCTTTTTCCCGCGGTTCAGCATGCGGATGCACCAGAGGACGCCGAACATCAGGAGCAGGCTGACGCCGAGCACAACAAACACATTCTGGACAAAGCCCGCAATCAGATATCCCACCGCGCAGACGCCCGCGACCGTAAACGCATAGGGCAGCTGCGTCGAGACATGGTTGACATGGTCGCACTGGGCGCCGGTCGATGCCATAATCGTGGTATCGGAGATCGGGGAGCAGTGGTCGCCGCAGACCGCGCCTGCGAGACATGCCGAGATGCAGATAATGACCATCGGCGGAATGACACCGGTCTCTGCGGTTGTGGCAAGCTGCGTCGAGAACACACCCGTGACAATCGGGATCAGGATGCCGAATGTACCCCACGAGGTACCCGTCGCAAATGCGAGACCGACCGCGACTACAAACAGAATCGCCGGCAGCAGAATCTGGACGCTGCGCGCGCCCTCCACAACGCCGGAGACAAACTCGCCTGCGGCAAGCAGTCCGGTCATGGTCTTGAGCGTCCATGCAAAGGTCAGGATCAGGATCGCCGGAACCATCTGCTTGAATCCGTCTGCAATGGAATCCATGCACTCGGTAAAGCTCAGGACGCGGCGGCAGAGGAAATACAGGATAATGATGATCAGTGCGCCGAGCGAGCCGATTGCAAGACCGAACGAGGCGTCGCAATCCGCGAATGCATCCATGAGGTCCACGCCGTCGAAGAATCCGCCGGTGTAGATCATGCCGATGACGCAGAGCACGATCAGCAGCACAACCGGCAGAATCAGGTCAATGACTTTGCCGCGCGTATGCGTGGGTTTTGCATCCTCGGGATAGACCTTGCTGCGCGATGTGAACAGATCGCCCTTTTTCGCGTTGTCCTCATGCGTTTTCATCGGGCCGTAATCCACATCGCTGAGGGCGATGAAGATCACCATGAGCAGCGTGAGCAGCGCATAGAGATTGTAGGGAATCGTGCGGATGAACAGCGAAATGCCGTTGACGCCGTCCACGGTGCCCGCGACCGCTGCCGCCCACGAGGAGATCGGTGCGATGATGCAGACCGGTGCTGCTGTCGCGTCGATCAGATAGGCGAGCTTCGAGCGCGAAACCTGATGCTTATCCGTGACAGGGCGCATGACCGAGCCGACGGTCAGGCAGTTGAAGTAATCGTCTACAAAGATCAGCACGCCGAGCAGAAATGTCGAAAGACATGCACCTGCGCGCGTTTTGATATGTGCAGAAGCCCATTCGCCGTATGCGCGGCTGCCGCCTGCCTTGTTCATCAGGACAACGATGATGCCGAGCACAACGAGAAACACCAGAATGCCGACATTGTAGGAATCCGCGATGTTCGCGATGATGCCGTCCTGCACAACTGCGGTGAACATGCCGGTGAAGCCGCCGTCCGTGGCTGCGGCGTAGATCACACCGCCCGTCAGGATGCCGATGAACAGCGAGGAATAGACCTCTTTTGTGATGAGTGCCAGACCGATCGCGACGATCGGGGGGAGCAGCGACCAGAGCGAACCGATCGCTCCGCTGAGCGGCGCCTGCATCATACAGCAGATGATAAAGACAACAACGATCAGCGCAAAAATGATCTTGCTGAGATACTTGTTTTTTTTCATGGTGATTCCTTCCTGTCTGATAAATTTGCAGAGTGTGCTGTCAGGAGCTGTGCCGCGATGACCGCGGCGAAAACGAGTGCGCATCCGGCGAATTCCGCGCCGCTGAGATGCTCGTGCAGAATCAGCCAGCCGGAGAGCGCCGCAAAGACCGATTCCAGACTCATCAGCAGCGTTGCGAGCGTCGTGGGCGTTTCGCGCTGCCCGAGAATCTGGAATGTGTAGGCGACACCGCTGGACATGATACCCGCATAGAGGATTGTGCCCTTTGCCGCGAGGATGCTGTGCAGATCCGGATGCTCAAATAGCAGCATGACCGCTGTCATCAGGATGCCCGCTGTGAAAAACTGGATGCAGGACATCGCCATGCCGTCCGCCTGCTGTTCGCAGAAGTGATCGACCGTCAGGATGTGGACGGCAAAGAACAGCGCACAGCCGAGCATCAGCAGATCGCCGCGGTTGACGGTGAATCCGCCGCGGACACAGAGCAGCCAGAATCCCGCGACTGCCGCTGCCACACAGAACCAGATCGCTTTTGGCGGGCGGCGGTGCAGAAACACCGATATCAGCGGGACGATCACAACATACAGCGCTGTGACAAATCCCGCTTTGCCTGCGGTTGTCAGCACGATGCCGCATTGCTGCAGCGAGCTCGCGAGAAAGAGCACCGCGCCGCAGCAGATGCCGCCCAGAACGGTTGCTTTGCGGTTGAACGCGGGCGGCTTTTCCCTGCTGTGCCTGCGCCCGAGCCGGAATCCGAAGATCACCGGAATCAGCACGAGACCGCCGATCAGGGTGCGGATTGCGTTGTAGGTGAACGGCTCGACATATTGCATGCCCTCACTCTGTGCGACAAAGGCGGTTCCCCAGATAATTGCGGCTGTCAGCAAAAGCAGACTGCCGCGCAGACGTTTGAACATGAATGCAGCTCCTGTTTGCTGCCGGATCAGCCCGATCCGACAGAATTCGATATTCTTATTTTAACATAATCTCAGATGAAAGGCAAGCTATCATGCGGATTTTCGCATCATGCACAAATCGGGGCGGGCGAATTTGGACGATATGACAGATAATTCGCAGAGCATCGGAATCCGGATTGTGCGCGGAAAATGACGAAGCCGCCGAATCAACGCATTTACGCTGATTCAGCGGCTTTCGATTGCCTGCATCTTTTATGCGTGCTTGATGAGCTCGATCAGGATGCTTGTGACCGTCTCAATGCCGAGCTTTCCGGTATTGAGGATCAGGTGGTAATTGGAGCTTGCGCCCCATTCCAGACCGGTGTAGTAATTATAATGCCGGCGCCGCTGCTTATCGTGGCGGCTGACGATCGAATACGCTTTCTCCGGCGGGACATCGTACTGTTCGATTGCGCGCTTGACGCGGAAGTCCATATCCGCCGTGATAAACACGCTGAACAGGCTCGGGTGGTCGCGCAGGATATAATCCGCACATCGCCCGACGAACACCGCGGAGGGGTGCTCGTTTGCGAGCTTTGTGATGATCTTGCTCTGCGTCAGAAAGACGTAATCCTGCGGCAGTGCCTCGGTCTCCGCAAAGGGGGAGTAGGGGCCTGCGACTGCGATGTTATAGAGGAACGAATTGGTCATGCGCTCCTCATTCTCCTGAATGAACTTGGTCGAATAGCCGCACTGATCGGCGGTCATGTCGATGAGCTTGCGGTCAAAAACGGGCAGTTCGAGCCGGTCAGAGATGTTCTGCGCGATCTCTCTGCCGCCGCTGCCGTATTCTCGGCTAATGGAAATCAGCATCGGTTTCATAGTGCGTCCTCTTTTCTTCGGGAATCAGGCGGTCGGGTTGATGTTTTTGTATCTGCTTGATTTTGTTTGCCTGCTTCTATTATAACAGAGCTTTTCCGATTTGTCAATAGAAAACTGATATTCCGTCTATCATTTTTATGCAATCCGCACACGGCGCGGAAACGGCAAAGATTCTTTGAAAAAAATCCGATTTGCTCTTGACAAATCCGCCGTTTTCTGATAAAATAGTAAGGTACGGTTTGTCCGTACCAAGCGGCGAAAGCCGATTCCTTGTCCGTCCGGAGAAACGGACGGGCTTTATCCAGAAGGAGGTGTATCAAACATGGCGAAGAAATCTGCAAGCTACGAACTGATGGTTGTGATCAGCCTCAGCAAGGGTGAGGAGGCAGTCCAGAATATCTGGGCAAAGATCAAGGCCCTCATCGAAAAGAATGCAGAGCTCGGCGAGGTTGATGAGTGGGGTAAGCGTAAGCTGGCATACCCGATCAACTACGAGACCGATGCATACTACATCGTGGCAGGCTTCACATCCACTCCGGATTTCCCGGCAGAGCTGGATCGTGTCCTGAACATCACGGACGGTGTGCTGCGCTCCATGATCACGGTCACGGAGTAAGATTCCAAGATCAAAGGAGGTTCGCTTTATGCTGAACAAGGTTATTTTGATGGGACGTCTTGTCGCTGATCCCGAGTTCCGGCAGACGACCTCCGGCATTCCGGTTTGCCGGATACGCATTGCCATTGACCGTCCTTATCGCAAAGATCAGGAACGGCAGGCAGATTTTATCAATGTGACATGCTGGAGAAATACCGCTGAGTTTGTCTCGCGCTATTTCAACAAGGGCAAGATGATTATTGTGGAGGGCAGCCTTCGCAATAATGACTATACCGATAACAACGGTGTAAAGCACTACAGCATGGATGTGCAGGCTGACAATGTCAGCTTCGGCGAATCCAAGGGCGCTTCGCAGGGCGGCGGCGATTATGCCGGCGGTCCGCAGGGCGGCTACGGCGGCGGATATGCTCCGCAGGGCGGCGGCTATCAGCAGCAGGGCGGTTACGCACCGCAGGGCGGCTATCAGAATGCCCCGGCTCCTGCTCCGGCAGCTCCGCGTCCCGCAGCACCGGCTCAGGATGCGCTTTCCATTGGTGAAATCGGTGAATTTGAAGAAATCCTCAGCGACGGAGAAGTTCCGTTCTAAAATGATTTCCTGAAAAGGAGGGAAATAATCATGCCTATGGATCATGAAAGACCGCAGCGCGGCGGCAAGAGACCGCGCAGAAAGGTTTGCATGTTCTGCGCTGACAAGGTTCAGAACATCGACTACAAGGATATCAACCGTCTGAAGAAGTGCATGACCGAGCGTGCAAAGATTCTGCCCCGCAGAGTCACCGGCACCTGTGCATATCATCAGCGTCAGCTGACAACCGCGATCAAGCGCTCCAGATACGTTGCACTGATCCCGTACACTGCTGACTAATCGGATCATCCGGTTTACAAGAAGCCGCTTCAATTGCGTGATGCATTTGGAGCGGCTTTTCGTCTGCGCGCGAAAAACGGAGATGCATATAAGAACAGCCGGAGATTTGTCCTCTCCGGCTGTTGTTCGCTTGAATCTCAATCTGCAAGTATCGGGGCAGATTCACGGTTCAACCGTATAAAGCGTCGCTGCCTCTTCCTTTTTGACAACCTCGGAAACAGCGGCAACACGCACCTTCATGGTTCTCTGCCCGAAGGCAATCTCGATCAGATCCCCGATCTTGACATCATAGGAGGCACGCGCAGGCTTCCCGTTGACGGAGACGCGCCCCGCGTCGCAAGCTTCATTGGCGACGGTTCTGCGCTTCATCAGGCGGGAGACCTTCAGGTATTTATCCAGTCTCATTATTTGTTAACAGCTTCCTTCAGTGCTTTGGAGGCGCGGAAAGCGGGTGCTTTCTTTGCCGGCGTGGTCATGGGCTTGCCGGTACGCGGATTCTTGGTCTCCTTTGCCTTTCTCTCGTGGATTTCAAACGTCCCGAGACCGGTCAGGTGTACCTTTTCACCGGCAATCAGCGATTCAACGATGACAGATGTGACAAGCTCAAGTGCATCATCTGCCTCTTTTCTGGTGCAGTTACCCTTCTGCGCCAGTGCAGTAATCAGTTCAATTTTGGTCATTGTTAGATCCTCCACATTGCATCTCTATTGTGTGTTATTTTACAGCGCGTTGGTTTGGTACGCGCTTGTAAAACGATTATTCGGGCTTTGCAAGGTTTTCTTTTGCCTTTGCCCAATACTCATCCAGAGTATCCAGTCCGAGTGATGCCATTTCTTTTTTGTCTGCGAGGACAAGCTTTTCGGTCTCCTTGAACCTTCTGAGGAATTTCTCCGCGGCGTCGCGCATGGCGGTTTCCGCATCGACATGCAGATGCCGCGCCGTGTTGACGCAGGAGAACAGCAGATCGCCGAGCTCCTCGCTGATGCGGTCGCTGTCGCCGGACTGCATGGCTTCTTCCAGTTCATCGGTTTCCTTGCGGATGTACCGGAATGCATCTTCAGCATTTTCCCAGTCCATGCCTGCTCTGCCGGCACGCTTGCCGAGCTTCTGTGCATACATCAGGGCAGGGAGTGCTTTGCAGACGCCTTCCAGTGTATCGGAGGCAGTCTCCTGATGCTTGGTCTCCTTTTTGATGCTGTCCCAGTTTTTGAGGACCTCATCGCTGCCGGAGACTTCGGTTGTGCCGAACACATGCGGATGCCGGATGACGAGCTTTCTGCACAGTTCATCGCAGATGTCGTCAAATGTGAAATGGGATTGCTCCGCTTCGATCTGGCAGTGGAACACCACCTGCAGCAGAACATCGCCGAACTCCTCGCGCATCATCGGGACGCTGTCCTTGTCGATTGCCTCGACAGCCTCATAGCATTCCTCGAGCAGATCCTGCCGGATGCTCTGATGCGTCTGTTCCTTATCCCACGGGCAGCCGTTTTCGCTGCGCAGAACCTGCATGATCTGCAGCAGCTCCGCGATTGTATAATGCGGGCAGTCGCGCAGTGCTGCAAGGGTTTCTTCGCTTGTTCTCATATAGTTTATTTTACCTCTATTTACAACAAAAAGCAAGCTTTTTTTGAGATTTTTTGAAAATTTCACCATAATCCCAAAACGAAAGTGCGCTTTTTGCCGGATTTTAGTGATTTACACGGCAAAAATCTGCCGCATTTGCACGATTACAGGCGGTCAATGAAGCCGACGCGGCGATAAACCTTGCGGATCAGCTTGGAGGTCAGGTGATATGCCTGCTGTGCGCCGTTTGTCATGCACTCGGTAAGATATGCCTTGTCCGCGATGAGACGGGCAAACTCCGAGCGCACCGGTTCGAGGTGATCGGCAACCGCTTCGCCGACGGCGGTCTTGAAGTCGCCGTAGCCCTTGCCTGCGAACTCCGCGGTGATCTCATCCATCGTCTTGCCGGTGACGGCGCCGTAGATGGTCATGAGGTTGTTGATGCCGTCCTTGCCTTCCTTGTAGCAGACTTCCGTATCGGAATCTGTCACCGCGCGCTTGAACTTGCGCAGGATGGTATCCTTGTCATCGAGGATGTAGACGCAGCCGTTTGCGTTCTCGTCGGATTTGGACATCTTCTTGGTCGGATCCTGCAGGGACATCAGTCTTGCGCCCTGCTTCGGGAAGTAGCCGTCCGGAACGGTGAAGGTCTCGCCGAAGCGCTGGTTGAAGCGCTGTGCGATATTGCGCGCGAGCTCAAGATGCTGCTTCTGGTCTGCGCCGATCGGGACGAGGTCTGCGTTATAGGCGAGGATATCGGCAGCCATGAGCACCGGATAGGTGAACAGACCTGCGTTGATATTATCCGCGTGCTTTGCACTCTTATCCTTGAACTGGGTCATGCGGCTCAGCTCGCCGAACATTGTCGAGCAGGAGAGCACCCAGCTCAGCTCAGCATGGTGCGGGTTCTGGCTCTGTACGAATGTGATGCTGCGCTTGGGGTCCATGCCGCAGGCGAGCATCAGCGCGAATGCCTGCATGGTATTCTTGCGCAGCTCTGCCGGCTCCTGCATGACGGTGATCGCATGCAGATCGGCGATGGCATAGATGCATTCGTATTCTTCCTGAAGCGTATCCCAGTTGCGGACCGCGCCGATATAGTTGCCGAGCGTAAAGACGCCGGTCGGCTGGATCGCGCTGAAGATGCGCTGCTTCTTGGGCTGTGTGTTCTGTGCTTCCATGTATATGCTCCTTATTTGAGATTATTTCGTAGCCACAAGGGTTTCGGTGAGCTGGGCGCCTGCTGCCTTATCCTTGAGCTGTGCGGTGTGCAGCTCGCCCATGACGCGCTGATACATCAGCAGAAAGGCGCGCTCTGCCGGTGTCTGCTGACCCTGCAGCGGGTTGATCTCGATGCGGTGGATGCCCTTGGTGGTCAGGATGTAGGCATAATGCGATCTGCTGTTCGGCAGCTCGAGGGTGCGTGCGCGGTTCTCCTCGGTGACAAAGCGTGCTGCATTCGTCACGAAGATGCGGGTCGCCTGCACGACGCCCGGATAGCGCTGTGCTGCGCCGGAGTAATCGTTGCCGTTGCTGAAATAGAGATTTGCAGCACCGTTGATATAACATGCGAGCGTGGTGATGACGGTCGGAGCCATCGGCATATCGACGATGACGCCGTAGACAGTGCTCTCCTTCATGAACTGGGTGAAGTTCGAGGGCGAGAGACGGAGCGCCTGATTTCTCGTGACGAGATAGGGCTTGCTGACCGGAACGCGCTTGTTAAAGCTCGGATTCTTGTTTGCCATTTTATGTGTTTCCTTTCATATCCCCGGTTTCGGGGTGTAGTGATCTTTCATGATGCATGAAATCGGTACGGAAAGCCGTACTTTTACATTATAGCATATTTCTATGCAAAAAGCAAGCGCAGTGAAGCAATTTTCATGCATGTTTCAAAATGAATGAGAAATGAGAACTTAGAAATTGCGGTGCCGCTGCGCGGCGGGTTTATAATCGTTGCGATTCATTTTCCTTGATGATGAATCGAACATACAGACGCATAATAATCGTCCGCAAAGCGGACTCCATCATTTCTAATTCCTGATGGGCTAATAGAGTATTAGGCGGATTCACTTAGAAAAAGGTGGTTAAAATGAATAAGGTATCGCTTCGCGATGCGATTTTGAATGGGTGCCTCACTTGTAGGCACCCAAGCCCGCGAACGCTTGAACGCCGGGGGAGTTTCGCGCTCTGCGGAGCGCGACGAGGGCTCTGCCCTCGACCCGCAAGCCTTTGAAAAGGCTTGAGCGAAACTTTTGATATGATGTGCGAGCTAAACGAAGCCGCTCAAATCAGTGCAGAATTTCGTCATGTCGGGTGTGAATGATTCGCATGCGTGAAGCATAGGCTTTAGGGATGAAAGGGGGGCGGCGGATGAAACAGCAATCGGTGCTGCGCGGCTCGGTCTGGCTGATCGGATCGGCGCTGCTGGCGAAATGTCTCGGGGCAGTGTTCCGCATTCCGCTGACCGCAATGCTCGGCGGAACGGGAATGGGGTATTTTTCCTGTGCCTACGGGCTTTTTCTGCCGGTGTTCGCGCTGTCTGTTACGGGGATGAATACCGCTGTCTCCGCGGTGACGGCGCAGGCACGCGCAAAACATGATCCCGATGCGGCGGACAGTGCGGCGCACATCGCGTTTCGGATGTTCGGGCTCGGGGGTGTGGTCTGCTCCGTGATCCTGTTTTTTGCCGCAAAGCCGCTCTGTCAGGGGATGCTGCACAATCCGCAGGCGGCACCCGCTGTGCAGATGTTTGCGCCCGCGGTGCTGCTCTGCTGCCTGAACGCCGTGCTGCGCGGCATTCACGAGGGCAGCCGGAATATGGTGCCGACTTCCGTTTCACAGGTCGCGGAGGGTCTGGGCAGGGTGCTCTGCGGATTGCTGCTCTGTGCGGCAGTGCTGCGGCATGCGGATGTCATTCTGCCGCATCTGCCGCAGGGGATGACCGTGCAGTCTGCTGCCGCTGCCGCCGCAATCCTCGGCGTGACGCTTTCGACGGCAGTCGGGCTGCTGACTTTGCTCTGTTTCCCGAAACCGCAGCGGGTCGCACATGCGCCGGTCTATCAGCCGCACACGGACAAAGCACTCCGGCGCGCGCTGCTGCGGATTCTGCTGCCGGTTGCGGCGGCATCGCTCGTGACCAATCTGACAACGCTGATTGATCTCGCTGCCGGACTGCGCCTGCTGGAGCATGCGATCCTTGCGGCACCGCTCCGGTTCGGGCAGCGGCAGGGGATCACGCAGATGCAGGCAGCCGCACACGCAAATTTCCTGTTCGGGGCGTTCTCCGGCATGGCGATGACTGTGTTCAATCTGGTGCCCGCTGTGACGAATATGCTCGGAAAGGGCGTATTTCCTGCGTTTGCGGCAAGCTTTGTGCAGCACAATACCGATCAGACGGAAAAGCAGGCACAGCTCTGCATGCGGCGGACGGCGTTCCTTGCCATACCTGCCGGATGCGGCATTGCAGCGCTCGCCGTCCCGATTTTGCAGGTGTTGTTTCCGTCTCGGATATCGGAATGCAGCGCTGTCTCTGTGCCGCTGATGCTGCTCGGCGCGGCAGTGATCTTTGCGGCGCTCTGTTATCCGCTGTTCAGTATGCTGCAGGCGGCAGGGCATGCCGGTGATACGGTCTCGGTGATGCTCTGCGGCGCGGCGGTCAAGCTGGTTTGCAATCTGCTGCTGATTCCGCGGTTCGGGCTCTGCGGCATTGCGGTCTCGACGGGCTGCTGTTACGCCGTGATTCTGCTGCTGGCGCTGCGGCGGTTTCATCTGCGCACGGGAATCCGGCTGCGTCTGCTCCGCATGACATCCGGTATGCTGCTCTGCGGTGTGCTCTGTGCGCTGACAGCCTCCGCAGTGTATCAGCGGCTTGCCGGATTTCTTTCGCAGCGGGCGGCTCTGCTGGGTGCGGTCGCGGCGGGCGCTGCCGTTGATCTGCTGCCTTTGTTGTTCCGGCGGAGTGCTGAGGTATCTCCGATGGATTTGTAATGGGGGCGCTGCCCCCAAGCCCCTGCTGGGGATTGAATCCCCAGACCCCATGTTTATGTGTGAATTGAAGTAAGCCGCTCCTGTTTTCGTAAATGGCAGCGGCTTTCATTTTGGGCGCACAGCATATCGAAAGTTTTGGTCGAGCTTTTTCAAATGTTTGCGGGGTCGAGGGGCAGAGCCCTCGCCGCTCATGGTTTGCTTGCAAACCATTGCGCAGCAGTGCGGAACTCCCCGGCGTTCAAGCGTTCGCGGGCTTGGGCGCCTGCGATAGAGGCGCCCATTCTAAAATAGCATCCGCGCAGCGGATA
>JAFWUX010000120.1 GCA_017523995.1 Oscillospiraceae bacterium
ACGGATTGAAAATGGGGCGCTGCCTCAACAATGCTAACAACTTAAGGCGCACACGGCGAAGCCGAAATAAAAGTTGTGGTCGAGCTTTTTCAAAAGCTCGCAGGTTTCCAAAGGGCAGCGCCCTTTGGTCGCTCTCCGCAGAGAGCGAAACTCCCCAGCGTCAAGAGCTCCGCAGGGGTGAATCCGATAAAACGATCCGGTGGATCGTTTTTCGGAGAGGGGCGCCCTGCGATAGAGGGCGCCCCTAAGTGAATTGCAGAGCAATTCACTTAGAAGCGCAACACCTTAAGTTGTTAGCATTGGCTGCCTCAAACCCTGCCAAAGGCTCAGTGACCCTTTGGAATTCCATTTGAATTCTGAATAACAGGAAAGCCGCTCGATTACGCATTCTGCATAATTGAGCGGCTTTTTCTGATTCAAATCCGGCGAAACCTCATGATCAATCCGGCGAAGATATCTCTTTGATATTCCGGACGATGATATCATGCAGGAGCTCGACGTCATAATCGCCGATGATCGGTTCGAGATGCGAATCGCCGACGCCGGAGTCATCGGTCAGGAAAACATAGTTTGCGCCGGTCATAATGGCAAGCGCTCTGCCGAAAAGCTCCGTCTCGCGCTCCGCATTCGAGGCGACAACCGGCACCACGCGGATGCCCTTTTTCGCTGCCTGCCGAACGGCGGCTTCGATCAGCTCCGCTTCTGCAGAACCGTCATGCGGCGGCGCATCGAAAATCAGGAACGCAATCTTGTTTGCGTCATCCTGCCATTCTCCGCTGTTGAGCACCTCAGCAAGGATTTCGGCAACTGCCTCCGGCGTATCTCCGCCGCCGTCCGCGTATTCCTTGTTGAGCGCCCGCTGAATCTCTTTGACATCATCCGTGAACGGGTTGCAGCGCGTGACATATTCGTCGCCTTCATCCTTATAGAAATTGACGGAGAACGTCACGCCCTCTGCGGCGACCTCCTCTGCAATCGCGGAGAAATCCTTTTGCAGATAGGTGATCTCGTCGCCCATTGAACCGGTTGTATCGAGGATAAAGCTGACCTGCGTCTTGTCATACTGCTTTGATGCGCTGCCGGTTTCTATCGTGAATTCCAGTGTCGGGACATTGACGCCGCCCTGTCCGGCGCTGTTTGCGGGCGCCGTGAATGTGACCGCATCAGCGTCCGCAGTCTGCAATGTCATGCTCTGACCGGCGCAGCGTGCATCATAGAACAGATATGCCATGCCGTTTTGATCGGTTTTTGCAGCCCAGATATTTGCATCCTGATCCCCGAGTGCGAGCGTGACAACCTGATTTGCGGCAGGTGCGCCGCCGTTCGTGACGGTCACGGCAACGCGGTTGACGGGGTTCAGCCCGTAGGACGGAAATTCAATTGTGCCGTTGTGGACGAGGTTTGCAAAGAAGCCCCAGTTTTCGTTGTCGTTCCATTCGCCTGCGGTCAGGACAAAGGGCTCGGCGCTGTTGTCGATGTAGGGCTCCGGCTCGGGTTCCGCATCCGGTGCGAGCACTTCGCCGCCGTCGGCATCCGGTGCGGCTTCTGCCGGCATTTCCTCGCTGCCTGCGCTTTTTGCGGCATACATCGCGTCCATGAAAAGGGCTTCACCCTCGCGGGCAGCCTCCTCAGGCGCCTCTGCAGCGGCAGGCGCCTCCTCCGGTGCCGCACTTGCTTCTGCACCGTCTGCACGGTCTGCCTTTGCGGCATTCATTTCCTCCTCACCGGCAAAATCGGCGGAACTTGTGCTGCTGCCGCAGCCTGTCAGCATCATGGCAGCGAGCAGGAGTGCTGTGAATGTGTATTGTTTTTTCATGGGTGATCCCCTCCTTTGCTTCTATTACGCCGCAGGAGATGCTGATTCCTTATACGAATCTGAATTTCAGCAATCTGCACAAGGCAAATGATGCGGATTTATGCAGCTTGTCCAATCGGGGTGAATGAGCGCAAGTCCATTGTAATGCCATGATTCTCATAAAATTCGTATATATTACAAACCTCCGTATTCTTCTATTTTTTATTATTTCACTTCAAAACCGCCGACATAAATTTCTCATTTCACATTTCACATTTCTCATTTTTTTCGCTTCTCCCATTGAAATTTTAATCAATATATGGTATACTGATATTGTCTATTTTACTGCAAAATACAGCTTCAAAGCTGAAAATCAGGAGGAAATCATCATGCTTACAGACATTGAGATCGCACAATCCGTTCCCATGCGTCCGATCACGGAGATCGCGCAGACAGCAGGCATCCCCGATGAGGCACTCGAGCAGTACGGCAGATACAAGGCGAAGATCGACCTTGCAAAGCTGCCGAAATCGGAGAAGCAGGGCAAGCTCGTCCTTGTGACCGCGATCAACCCGACCGCTGCCGGTGAGGGCAAGACCACCACAACAATCGGTCTTGCGGACGGCATGCGCAGAATCGGAAAGAATGTCATGGTCGCGCTGCGTGAGCCCTCGCTCGGACCGGTCTTCGGCATCAAGGGCGGCGCGGCAGGCGGCGGCTATGCGCAGGTTGTCCCGATGGAGGATATCAACCTGCACTTCACCGGCGATTTCCACGCAATCGGCGCTGCGAACAATCTGCTCGCGGCAATGCTCGATAACCACATCTATCAGGGCAATGCGCTGAACATCGACCCGCGCCGCATCACATGGAAGCGCTGCGTTGATATGAATGACCGTCAGCTCCGCTATATTGCGGACGGTCTCGGCGGCAGAATCAACGGCGTGCCGCGTGAGGACGGCTATGATATCACGGTCGCATCCGAAATTATGGCGGTGTTCTGCCTCGCGACCTCGATCACCGACCTCAAGGAGCGTCTCGCGCGCATCGTGGTCGCATATACCTATGATGAAAAGCCCGTCACGGCAGGCGATCTGCATGCTGTCGGCGCAATGACCGCACTGCTCAAGGACGCGCTCAAGCCGAATCTCGTGCAGACGCTCGAGGGCACACCGGCGCTTGTTCACGGCGGACCGTTTGCCAACATCGCACACGGCTGCAACTCTGTCCTTGCGACAAAGACCGCGCTTCAGCTCGGTGACTACGCGATCACGGAGGCAGGCTTCGGCGCAGATCTCGGCGCAGAGAAGTTCCTCGATATCAAGTGCCGCATGGCAGGTCTGACGCCCTCTGCGGTTGTCATTGTCGCGACAATCCGCGCACTGAAGCTGCACGGCGGTCTTGCAAAGACCGAACTCGGCTCGGAGAATCTTGCCGCACTCGAAGCGGGCATCCCGAATCTGCTGCGCCATGTCGCGAACATCAAGGAGGTTTACAAGCTCCCGTCCGTTGTCGCGATCAACCGCTTCCCGACTGACACCGATGCAGAGGTCAAGCTGATCATCGAGAAGTGCAAGGCGCTGGGCGTCAATGTGGTGCTGTCGAATGTCTGGGCAGAGGGCGGCAAAGGCGGCGAGGATCTCGCACGCGAGGTTGTCCGTCTCTGCGAGGAGGAAAAGGGCGACTTCTCCTTCTCCTATGAGCTCGACGGCACGATCGAGGAGAAGATCGAGGCAATCGTCAAGCGCGTCTACCGCGGCGACGGCATCAACATCCTTCCGGCTGCACAGAAGCAGATTGCACAGCTCACAGCCCTCGGCTTCGACAAGCTGCCGGTCTGCATGGCGAAAACGCAATACAGCTTCACCGACGATAAGGATGTGCTCGGCGCACCGGAAGGCTTCACCGTCACAATCCGCAATGTAAAGGTTTCCGCAGGCGCAGGCTTCATCGTCGCGCTGACCGGTGACATCATGACCATGCCGGGACTGCCGAAGAAGCCCGCCGCAGAAAATATCGACGTCGATGCAGACGGAAAAATCTCCGGTCTGTTCTGATGGCAGAACAAATCACCGGCGCGGATCTCCGGCTCTGCCTGCCGCACAATGAGATCCCGACAGCGGATTTCATCGCGCTTGCAAAGGAACTGATGCTGTTCAAGCCGACCGGTATCACCGCAAACCGCGCGGTGCGGCACTTCCGGCGGCTTGGCAGAAGAATCTACTGGGATATTCTGCAGCAGAATCTGGAGGAGGATGCGGTCTTTGAATCAAAGGCGCACGGCGAGTACGGCGGCGCGCTGACATTCAGATCGTATCCGGAGACCGGCACAATCGAAGCGGAACTGTGGAACGGCAGCGACTGTGATTTTGAAACCGTGCGCGGGATTGTGCAGCGGTTTGCGCAGACGCATCCGGTGATCTGCGGAACGCTGCGCACTGTGCAGGAAACGCTCTGGAACCGGTACGGTTCGTATATTGTGAACGGTGTCAACTATTCATTGAAAAGCTGCACGTATGAGCATCCCGAGCTGCCGGAAATCCGCCTTGACAGCAGCGGAAATATCGACAATACGCAGTTTTCCGGATACGGCACATCGTTCTGCGGCGTGTGGTTCGGGTGCAGCTATGAAATGTGGTTCGGCAAGGCGTATGATAAGTATATCCCGCATGCGCTGCTTTCATCCTTTCGGAACTGCGAACAGAATGAAATACTGGAAAACGGCACCGTGCATATCGTGATGTACGATGCGCCGGATGCGTTCAAATCCAAAGAATCGCTGCGCCGCGCATGGAGCTGGCGTGCGCACACGGATTATGTCAGCCTTGCGGCGGAATGGCAAAAGCGACTGGAAAAAACATAAAAAAGGAGGATGTACCCCCAATGGAAAGTAATATCGTCGGCATTCTGGTGACGATCATCGTCTACTTAGGCGGCATGATCGCGATCGGTGCCGTATTCTCAAAGAAGAACAAGGATGTCAGCGACTTCTATCTCGGCGGCAGAAAGCTCGGCCCGCTGGTCTCCGCAATGAGCGCTGAGGCTTCGGATATGAGCTCGTGGCTGCTGATGGGTCTGCCGGGACTTGCCTATCTCTGCGGCGTTGCAGAGGCGGGCTGGACCGCAATCGGTCTGGCAATCGGAACCTATCTCAACTGGCTGTTCGTTGCAAAGCGTCTGCGCGTCTACTCGCAGAAAACAAACTCGATCACGATTCCGGATTTCTTCTCCGACCGCTATCACGATGACAAGCATGTGCTCTCCGGCATCGCGGCACTGGTCATTCTGATCTTCTTCGTGCCGTATACCGCATCGGGCTTCTCGGCATGCGGCAAGCTGTTCGGCACACTGTTCAGCATGGATTATCATGTTGCGATGATCCTTGCGGCTGTTATCATCATTGCCTACACGAGCATGGGCGGATTCCTCGCAGCGAGCTTCACCGACCTGATTCAGAGCATCGTCATGACCACCGCACTGACGATCATCGTGATCTTCGGCATCAGCAATGCAGGCGGCTGGGATGCGGTTGTGGACAATGCAAAGTCCATTCCGGATTACCTGCACATGAACGTTACGCGCTCGCTGAACGCAGACGGCAGCTTTTCGCAGACCGGCTACGGTTTCCTGCCGATTGCTTCGACGCTCGCATGGGGTCTCGGCTACTTCGGCATGCCGCATATCCTGCTGCGCTTCATGGCGATTGAAGATCAGCACAAGATCAAGCTTTCCCGCCGCATCGCAAGCATCTGGGTTGTGATCGCAATGGGCGTTGCAATCCTGATCGGCATTGTCGGCAATCAGCTTTCCGTCAACGGCAAGCTCGGCACACTCTACGGCGCCAATACCAACAACTCCGAGACAATCATCATGGAAATGGCAAAGCTGCTCTCGAAGCACGGCTTTGCAGCGGCAATGGTCGCCGGTCTGATCTTCGCAGGTATCCTTGCCTGCACGATGTCCACCTCGGATTCGCAGCTGCTCGCAGCATCCTCGTCGATGTCTGAGAACATCATGAAGGGCGTGTTCAAGATGAAGCTGAACGAGAAGCAGTCGATGCTCGTTGCACGCTGCGTCCTCGTTGTGATTGCAGTGCTCGGCGTCATCCTCGCATGGAACCCGAACAGCTCTGTGTTCCGCGTTGTCTCGTTCGCATGGGCAGGCTTCGGCGCGACATTCGGTCCGGTTATGCTGACCGCACTGTTCTGGAAGCGCTCCAACAAGTACGGCGCAATCGCCGGACTGGTTGTCGGCGGCATCATGATCTTCGTCTGGAAGTTCATTGTCCGTCCGCTCGGCGGCGCACTGGATATCTATGAACTGCTGCCCGCATTCATCTGCGCACTCGTCGCGATCATCGCGGTTTCGCTCGTCACCGGTCAGCCGGAGAAATCCGTCACCGATGAATATGAGGAAGTCAACAAGATGCTCAAAGCGTAAGTGACAGAGAACTCCATCTGAATGACTGTTTTGTATAGGAATCAGAAAAAGCCGCTCAGGTTTGCATCATGCAAAAACTGAGCGGCTTTCTGCTTCATTTCGCATAAAGTGTGCAGAGAAAACAAGCCGTTCCAATTTGTTTCATTGGAACGGCTTGTTTGATTGATGTATTCGGTTTGCGCTCACGCCTGTGCAAGAAGATACTGTTTGAGCATTGTGAGATCGGCTGCATTCAGGAGACCGTCGCCGTTGAGGTCGGCGTTTTTCCAGTTTGCGTAGTCTGTTCTTCCGGTCATCAGGTAATCCTGCAGGATCTCCAGATCGCCGTAACCCACAGGCTGATCCGCATCATCATCGGGCAGTGCAATATCGGGCTGATCCCCGTATCCCCACATACTCACATTATTTTTTGTGACATTCACTTTGCCGGAGCTGTTGAAAGCACTGACAAAGAAGGAGGCATCACGGAGATTTCCGCTCATGTCCCATTCCTCTTTGCTCCATTCCTTAAAATGAATGTAAATGTCGATGGCTCCCCTCTGCGCTGAGACGTCCGGAACCTGATTATTATCTGCAATACTCCAGTACTGATAATAGGTCTGCTCTCCGAGGATACTCGGCGCATCCGTTTTCATTGTGCGGAAAATCCTGTAGGCACGGCCGTTTATCATCACGGTACGGGCATTCCCGTTCTGCGGAGTCGGACGCCACTCATGCCAGCCGTCCACAATATAATACTCTGCAAGCGGATACTCACCCTCGCAGTCCGTAAACCAGCCGTGCACGCCGTAAAAGGAGACGCCCTTCGCTTCATACTCCATTGCATAGTCACATCTGAGGCCCTGATAATGCTCATAGGATTTATTCTGCCGCAGCTGCATCCCCATGCTGACCATCGTATCATGCGTCTGATCCCAGTTGAATGTGAAGCCGCCGCCGTTCTCATTACACTTGAAAGAAACGTCACCGATATTTCGGGCGTTCCAGACCTCGTATGCATAGCGGCCGTCCTTGCTCACGCCGTTGTCCGCGTAATCAACGCCGGATTCGGGCTCTACGGGTTCTGAGCTGTTGAAACGGATCTGATTCTTCCGGATTTCTGCTTCGCCGGAGCTCTGCCAGCCGTCCACCTCAAAGAACACGCCGTCCACCTTTCCGCTGACATCGAGACCTGCCTGCTCCCACGCCTTGAGGTGCTCACTGACAGAAATCTTCTTTTTGCAGGAGGCAGCGCCTTCCTTGCCGACCGGATTCTGCTTCTCCGCGATCACGCTCATATACTTCAATGTCAGATCGGGCGAATCAAAGCTGCTGACTGTTTCGCGGAACATCTCGTAGATACAGCCGTCAATCTTGACTTTGCCCACGGACTCCATGCCCTCTGCCGGATTCCATTCCGTGTAGCCGTCAACGATATAGAACTCGACCAGCGTTCTGCCGCCGACAGCAGTTCCGCCTTTCACGAGCCAGCCCTCAACACCGAACTGCGCATAGCCGTCCGCCTGGAATGAAAGGTCATAGTCGCAGACGATCGAGCCGAGGGATTTGTAATCTTTCAGCGTCTGCGGCGCGATGCCCTTGGCGAACATGCAGTCCGAGGCATCCTCCCATTTGCAGGAGAATTCACCGTATTCCTTCTCGTTTCCGTCAAAGGAGATGCCATCCTTGCCGTCAGCGCTCCATACCTTGTAGGCATAGGTATTGTCCGGCGTTGTACCTCTGTCCGTGTAGCCCTCTGCTGCTGCGTTCAGTTCCTGTGCTGTGAACGGCGCAGATGTGCATGCAAGCACAGCCGCACCGACCAGCCCGAATATCTGTTTTTTCATATGTCTTCCCCCCTATGTGACAGATGTTTCCCCCAGTGGCAAATTGAGCATGTGCAGGACAGCCGCCCCTCTTGCTGATCTGTCCTGCACTGCCGGTACAGTTTCATTGTAGCACAAAATCAACGCTATTTCTAATAAATTGTTGCGATGAACAGACAGTATCTTGCGAAAAAATGCGGTTTCCGTCATCCGGCATCGCAATTTTTGAGAAGTAAGCTGTGGGGATATTATCCCCAGACCCCATGTTTCAGCATAAATAGAAGAAAGCCGCTCAATATGCGTCATGCGTAAATTGAGCGGCTCATTTATCGGGTATCCTATTGCAGACAGAACCGCCGCAGATCAGTGTTTCCTGCTCTGCGGCGGTTTCGTTTTTGGGGGTTATGGGAATCAGCTCTCGGTGGGTTTCAGCCATGCCGCTGCGAGCTCGAGCGCTTCATAGAGCGTCGGGCGGACGGCGGTCTTGGTGATGGCCTCCATCGGGTTGAGACTCTTGTCAGTCTTCATCAGATAGCACTTGATTTCCGAGGCGGTTTTCAGTTCACCTGCCGCATCCTCAGCGGTGACATTCATCATCACGACATACGGTGCAGCCATGCTGCCGTAATAGATGGTTCTGCCGTTGCGGACAACCGGCCGCGATTTGTAGGTAAAGTAGCGTTCGCTCATAGAAAAACCTCCCTTTCTCTCTGCGGAATCCGCGATTACCATGACATCGTGAATTCCTTGTCAAAATCCTCATAGATCTTCATATTTGAGATCAGCGTGTCAACATACGATTTCCGGCAGCGGAATCTGACTTCGCCGTCAATCACGATATAGACCTTCATGTCGCCTGCGTCATAATACTTGACATCATAGCTGCGCTTGCCGTCCTGACGGTCGATCTTCACAGATGCGAGCGGATCGCCGGTGAGCTTCGGCGCATCCTCCGGCAGGATCAGATCCTCCGCCTTGGTCTGCAGCAGATAGGAATAGAACAGTCTGTAGCGCTCCACGCCGTCCTCATCCTGCTTCTCGCCGTTATAAGTGACAACAGCGTCATCCTTGCTTTCGCCCTGAACGGTAAAGCTGATCTTTTCGCCGCCGCCCTCGACCTCGAGCTTGCCGATATCCCAGACATACATATCAATGACGTTTCTGGAAATGATATCCTCCGGCTTCAGGTCCTCATAAACGATCGCATCCGGCGCAAAGCCGTAGATGCAGTCGATGCCCTCGAGCATGCCGTAATAGCGGGTGTCGCCGTCGGCATTCTGATAGGTGCCGCCGAGCTTGAACACGGTGGTCTTGTGGTCATCGGTTTTCATTGTGACGGTTGCGAACGGCGCATCGAGCCCCGCCTTTTTGAGGTCTGCGTCCTTCGGGAACGGTGTCAGCACCTCTGCTGCGGTCAGACCGTAAAGGCCGTGTGTCGCATCTGCAGAACGGTCTGCGCTGAGCAGCGACTTGACCGGCTCCTCCATGACATGCACTGCCATTGCACCGCCGTTTGCATTCTCCTCATAGTAGGGATCGCGGACAAAGTAGAAATCATAATCGAGATCGCTGCGCTCGATGCGCACAGAGTCGATCATGGTCTTGTCATCCTCTGCCAGCTCCTCCTTGAGCGTTGTGCCGAGATAATCCTTGATGCCGTCAAGATACGGCTCAACGGTGAACGAGCTGACGGTATAGACCGTGTTGCTGCCGTCCATTGCGATATAGCGGTCATCGCCGACGGGCGCCTTGTCGCCGAGACGGAACTTGATATCCTCGCCGTTATCGACGGAAAGCGTGACAACAACCGGATTGTCAAGACCGTACTTTGCAAGGTCTGCCTCGGAGACATCCTCCGCGACGGTATCCGTCGAGGTCACCGAGCCCGCGCGCGTTGCCAGCAGACGGATCTG
This sequence comes from Oscillospiraceae bacterium, assembly GCA_017523995.1. The sequence goes on from JAFWUX010000120.1 coordinate 9,954, forward strand.
CGTGGTGTTCATCGGGAGCTTTTCATAGCCCTTGAGGTAATAGTTCGCGATCTCCTCGGTTTTCTCGTTGCCGTCCATATCGGTTGTCTTGGTCTCATCCATCCGGCGGAGGGCAATGTAGCTGTCCCCCTCCGGATTCTCAACCGAAATCTGATTGATATCATCTGTATATGCGTGCCAGAGCTCCGTTTCGACGGTGCTCTCGGCAGAGGACGAGGAATCTGTATCCGCATCCGGCTCAGTATGCTTTAAGTAGGCAAACACACCGCCGAGCATGGCAAGCAGAATGCTTCCGCCGATGATCCCCTTGAGCGTCTTGTTCATTTATTTCTTCTCCTCACATAGACAACAATGCCGATCAGTGCCACAACGATCGGGATGATGAAGACCGTGACATTGCGGATCGCGTTTGCCTGCGAATCGGTAATGGTGATCGTCTCCTGATCGAGGGACTTCTGCGCGATGGTCAGCGCAGCCTCCTTGCCGGTGACGGTGTTCAGCATGTTGACAAAGTAGTTTGCGTTGTCAAAGCTGCCTGCATTTCCACCGACCATGTAATCGAGGATCCACGCGGAACCGAATGCGATCACCTGGCTCTTGAGCATTTCGCTGCCGCCGGTGAAGGTGCTGTCGGAGAGCACTGCGATATCGAAGCTGCCCTTTTCCGCCTTTGCCGGATCGAGCTCCTTTGCGGATTCATCGAGCGGATAGAGATAAGCGGTGTCAGAGGTCGAAAGCAGCGGATATGTGTTTCTGCCGGAGTTCTGCTCATAGAGGCGCTCGATCGGGCAGCAGAGCGGCGCGATGATCGGCAGATTGGAACCTGCGTAGTTGCTGTTGACCGATGCCTCTGCATTGGCACTGACAACCGGAATGCCGCCGACTGTGCCGATCGCGATGGTCGCGACCTGTGCGGATGCCTCATTGCTCTCGGAGACATAGGCATCGCCGTACTTGAGACCCCAGAGTGCAAGGAATGCATCGAGGTTCTTGGTGTCCTTGCTCTTGAACGGCGAACCGAAGTAGATCAGGTTTCTGCCGTACTTGTTATCGTTGTTGAGGTAGTCGGTCAGCTTGGTGATCTGCGCTTCGGTCAGATCATTCGCCGGCGAGCAGAGCATCAGGATATCATAGTTCTCGTTCAGCTCCGCGGATGCAATATCCACAGATTCAACCTGATAGTTGTTCTTGTCGAGCAGCTCCTTGATGCGCTCATAGCAGTAGTTGTCGCGCGAATCATAGATCTGGTTGCCTGCGTACTTGTCGATCATGCCGACGGTAACAGGGTTCAGATCGGTGACGCCCATGATTGCCGAAACGAGCGACTGCTCACCGACAAAGGACATCGACGTGGTCTGCTGATAGGTCTGATAGTCGATGCTGGTATCCTGCTGGAACAGGTAGTTTGTCGGACCGTTGGTTCTGTAGCCCGAGTTGGACATGCCGAGCACACGGACGAGATCGCCCTTGGAGACCACAACGTCGCCGGACTGCAGGTCGCCGCTGTAATTTTTCTTGTAAACGGAAATCGCTTCCGGATTCTTGTTTGCATCAACATATTCAACGGTGATGTGACCGTTCGATTCGGTCTTGAAGCGCGTCAGCGTCTCAGAGAGAATCTTCAGGTTGGAGTTTTCAAGGAAGAATGCCTCGTTTGCGAGAACCGTAATCTTGACATCATCCTTGAGCTGGTGCAGATAGTCGATTGTCTGATCGTCGATCTGATAGAGACCCTTCGAGGTCAGGTCGATGTTCCAGTTATAGCGGTTATCGAGCATTTTGCAGATCAGGTTGACTGCGACAACAATCGCAACAAACACAATCGTGATGACGGCAGCAAGTGTGCCGTACTTGAACTTCTTGCGGCGCTTGACACTTTTCAGTGCGCGCTCCTTTTCCTCCTCGGGGGTGCGGTTATGCTTTTTCTTCTTCTTTTCGCCCTCTGCTGCATCCTTTTCACCGGATTCCGCTGCAGCGAGCTCCTCCTCTGCATATTCCTTCAGCGCATCGGCTGCGGACATCTCCTCGGAGGATTCGGGCGTCTGCTTGATTTCATCTTTTTCGCTCATGATAGAATCCCTCCTCAGCTCCAGCGTCTGCGCTCAAACACGCGGATCGTCAGGTAATTGAAGACCACCGCAACGCTGACATAGAAAACAATCGTCGAGACATTGAACAGGCCGCAGGTGATCGCGTAATATTTGCGGTAGAACGAAAGTGCATCCAGCACCTTGTTGACAAAGCCGATCGAAATATAGCCGTTGATGACGTCGATCATGTAGAGCACCATCAGGGCGATAAAGCTCAGGACGGCTGCTGCGATCTGGTTCTCGGTCAGAGCGGAGACCAGTCCGCCGACGGCAATGAATGCCGCACCGAGCAGGAACAGCGCCAGGAAGTTTGCAAAGACCATGCCCCATTCGACCGTGCCGAAACCGCTGAGGATCAGCGCATAGACAAAGGGCATCAGCAGCGCGATGGTGTAAAGTGCAAGCGCTGCGAAATATTTGCCGAAGACGATCTCGCCGAGGCTGACCGGTGCGGTCAGGAGCCCCTGCTCGGTCTTCTGCTTTTTCTCCTCACTGAACAGTCTCATCGTGAGGATCGGGATCAGGAAAATGACAATCAGGAACATGCTCTGGAACATGCGGGACATATCGGTGGTTGCCGGAGCCAGACATCCGGCAAAGAAGAAGTATCCGGAAAAAATCCAGAATACTGCAAGAAAAATGTATGCGATACTCGATGTGAAATACGCACCGAATTCGCGTCTGAAGATCGCGCCCATTATTCTTTCTCTCCCTTCTTCGCTTCTGCTTCATCCTCTGCATTCGGGATGACAATACCCTCACCCATGGTGATCTTGAGGAAGACATCCTCGAGCGTCATCTCGGCAGATTTTGAGGAAAGCAGCGGCCAGTTGTTCTCTGCTGCGATACGGAAGAGATCTCTGCGGATATCGCTGCCCGGCTCTGCCTCGAGCTCATACTCATAGACGCCCGGTTCGCGCTCCATATCCGCCTTGACATACTTGATGCCGGTGATATTGCGCAGTGCCTTGACGATCTCATCGCGCGGGCCTTCGATTCTTGCCACGATCCGGTGATCGGTCGAGACATCGCGCGAGAGGTTGTCGGTGGTATCATGTGCCGCGATAATGCCGTGGTTGATGATGATGATGCGGTCGCAGACAGCCTGAATCTCGCTCAGGATATGCGAGGAAAGGATGACCGTGTGGTTCTTGCCGAGCTTCTTGATCAGCGTGCGGATCTCGAGGATCTGCTTCGGGTCGAGACCGACGGTCGGCTCATCGAGGATCAGAACCGGCGGGTTGCCGATCAGTGCCTGTGCAAGACCGACACGCTGCTTATAACCTTTGGAGAGGTTCTTGATGATGCGGTCCTTGACATCCGCGACCTTTGTCAGCGTCATAACCTCATTGAGGTGTGCCTTGCGCGGCAGCTTGCACTTTTTCAGATCATAGATGTAATTGAGATAGCCTTTCACCGTCATATCAAGATACAGCGGCGGCAGCTCCGGCAGATAGCCGATATAGGATTTCGCCTTGATGGGGTCCTCGAGGATATCGACGCCGTTAATCAGCGCCTGTCCCGAGGTCGAAGAAATATAGCCGGTCAGCATATTCATGGTCGTGGATTTGCCTGCGCCGTTCGGTCCGAGAAATCCGAGGATTTCGCCGTCCTCAACGGTGAAGCTGATATCATTGACCGCGTGCTTGTCGCCATAATACTTCGTGAGATTCCGCACTTCAATCATGGATCAGATTCATTCCTTTCTGAAAATAAACTTAATACGGAATTATTGTAGACATTTCATGTGATAGTTCCGTGTTGAGACTAAGAAAACTACGGAGATTTCCGTCACAGGGAAATCTCCCCTTCTGCCGCGCAGATGCCGTCCGCGGGCAGCAGATGCATTCTTGTCCGGATATCGCGCCGGATCTGGAGTCCGAGCGCCTCGAGCGATTCAAACGGCTGCTCTGGACGAATAAACCGGCAGAGTGTGACCGGCAACAGCTTGCCGTAAAGATCGCCGCTCCAGTCGATCAGGTGTGTCTCCGCAATCGGCACGGCATCGCCGCCGCTGACGGTCGGGCGCACACCGATATTCGTGATTGCCGGTACCCAGATGTCATTGATCTCCGCAAACGAGGCATAGACGCCCCTGTGCGGCACGCACTGCCACGGCTCAAAGACCTGATTCGCCGTCGGGATGCCGAGCACGGTGCTGCCGAGCTGCTGACCGGTCACCACATGCGAAAGAATCTGGTAATCGGCGCCGAGCAGCTGATTCGCCTCTGTGATCTGACCGCTCTCCAGCAGAAACCGGATATGGCTCGAGGAAATCGGCACATCCGATTCATCGCGCACCTGCCGCACAACATCGACCGCAAAGCCGAACTTGTGCCCGAGGCGTTTTAAGTCCTCGACATCGCAGGCGGCATCTCTGCCGAAGCGGAACTCCTCGCCGACCACAACGCAGTCCACCTGCAGCTGCTCCAGCAGGATCTCCTTACAGAAGGATTCGCCGTCCAGATCCGCGAGCTCCGTAAAGGGCAGCGCGAAGACGGCATCTGCACCGCAGGTCATCAGCAGGCGGCGCTTCTGCTCATCGTGATAGATATAACGCACCGGTTTTCCGCGCTTGTGCGGCATGGAATCCGCTGCAAATGTCACAACATGGCAGGCGCCGTGTGCGAGCGCATGGGCAAGCACGCGCCTGTGTCCGAGATGTACGCCGTCAAACACGCCAAGTGCCGCAGCGATCCGGATTCTCGCAGGATTTTGTGCCTCATGCAGTTCCTGCTTCATGTGTGCTCATCTCCTCATAGATTTTTATAGACACGCAGAACGCCGGTTTCAAAATCGGCATCCGCAAGCCCGAGAAAGCCCTGCTCAGCGCCGTAGACGCGGTATCGCGGGGCGGATGAAATCCCCTGCACCCGTTTCAGCTCCAGCTTGACGCCGTTGCGGTAGAGCCGCTCCTGCGCCGCACCGAGCCGGATCTCCGGCAGCGGAAGAAAGAGCCTGTCCGTCGGGATGACAAGTGATTCCGGTGTGCCTGCATCCGCCGCCTGCTGCACTTCCGCAAAGGAATGCGCATCATCGAGCGTGAATCCGCAGGCTGCTGTCCGTTTGAGCGCTGTCATCATGCAGCCGCAGCCGAGTGCGCCGCCGATATCGTGCAGGATCGTCCGGACATATGTCCCCTTGCCGCAGCGGATCGCGAGCGTTCCCCTGCCGGACTTGCTGTCAAAGGCTTCGAGCGTCAGGCTGTGCACCGTGACCTGCCGCGCAAGGCGTTCAATCTCCTTGCCCGCGCGCGCGAGCTCATAGAGCCGTTTGCCGTTTATCTGCACCGCGGAATACATCGGCGGAATCTGCTGAATCTCACCGGTGAACTGCGGCAGAACCGCAAGCAGCTCCGCTTCGGAGACATCAAAGGGATGCGTCTCGAGCACCGTGCCGCTGCTGTCCTGCGTATCGGTAACAGTGCCGAGCTGAAACGCCGCGCGGTACGCCTTGTTCTCATCCGGCAGGATATCGCAGGCGCGCGCCGCCGTCCCGATCAGCACCGGCAGAACGCCTGTCGCCATCGGATCGAGCGTGCCCGTATGCCCGAGCCTTTTCATTTTCAATATGCCGCGCAGCTTTCCGATCACATCAAATGAGGTAAAGCCCTGCGGCTTGTTCATCACAAGGATTCCGCTTCCGATCATGCCTGCTCCGCCTTCTCGCCCTGCCAGACCTCGGCAGAAACGTCCATCAGCATTTTGCAGACCGTCTCCGGATCGCCCTCCGAAACCGAGCAGCCGCTCGCCTTGACATGTCCGCCGCCGCCGAAGCGGTTTGCGACCTTTGAGACATCTGCATGGTCGCCGGCGCGCAGCGAGATGCGGTAGGAGCCGTCCTGCTGCTGCTTGCATGTAATGCCGATCTCCACGCCGATGATCTGCATCGGGAGATTCGCCACGCCGTCCACCTCATCCGAGGAGACTTTCAGCTCCTGCATCCAGGCATAGGGCAGATAGATCAGCGCGATCGTGCCGTCCTCAGAAAGCCGGACATTCTGCATCAGGCGCGTATCGAGCCTGATGCGTCCCTGCGATTTCAGGACAAAGAATTCGCGGTTGAGCCGTGCATAGGGCAGATCGGGGAAAGCCTTTTTGATCTGCGCGACCGCATCGAATGCGGCTGCATCGGCATTGCTGAACTGGAAGCATCCGGTATCAGTCGAAATGCCGGAATACAGGCAGAGTGCCAGCTCCCTTGTCAGCGGGATATCGTTCTCCTGCATCATCCGGAACAGCACCTCGCAGGCTGCCGCGGAATGCGGATTCCAGAACAGATGCTCCGCATAATGCGTATTGGAGATATGGTGGTCAATGCAGAGCAGAATCTCTGCGTTTTTGTCATCGTCCGGCAGATCACCGAACAGCTTTCTGTCCGCAACGTCAACCGAAATGTGCACCTGCGGCTCAAAGTCCTCAAACTCGATGCCCCCGGTGATATCGCAGAACATTTCGGGGATGGGATCGGCGCAGCAGACACGGGAGCGGATCCCGAGCTGCCGGAACATATGATACAGCGCATAGCCGCCGCCGATGCAGTCTCCGTCCGGAGAACGGTGAATCAGGATGTGTACATCCCGAAGCGATTTGAGCATTGCATATGCCGCTCTGCTGTCAATCTCTTTGCAGACATATTCCGACTGTTCCATGAAGCGCCTCCTTCTATAATCAGATATCGGGAGCGGATCAGAAATCCTGCTCCTCCTCCGGCTCTGCGGCGGGCGAATTGCCTGCCGTCAGCCCCAGACCGCTGAGTTTTTCACTGATGTCGGCTGCATACGCGATGGAATCATCGGCGATGAAGTGCATCTCCGGCGATTTGCGCAGCTTGAGCCGGTGAAACAGCTCTTTCCGGATAAAGCCGGAAGCCTTTGTGAGCACCCTGCATGCCTCCTGCGCCCGCGCAAAATCGGTCAGGCTGGAGATATATGCCTTGCAGTGCCCCATGTCGCCGGAAAGCTCAGCCCGGACGATCGTCAGATCAGGCGTGATGCGCGGATCCTTGATGTCCTCGCGCATGATCGCCGTCAGCTCGCGCAGGATATCCTCCTGCAGGCGGTCAATCTTAAAGCTAGCCATAATGATACTCCTATTGGTTGTGTGTCCTCAGAATGTGATCGAACTCTCTGCATCAGGATTATAATAGTCACCGGTGGTTTCGGTCTCATTGAAGAAGCCTTCCTCATCAAAGATCGTCTCCGGATCGTCAAGATTTTCCTGCGCACTGAATTCGCCGGTCAGAATGCGCTTGACCGTCTCGAAAAACAGCGTGTCGATCGGGCCGAAATCCGGCCATGCAAGTGCCTCATCGCAGTATTGCAGCATATCGGCATTGCTCATTCTCTGAACTTCCATGATAATCCCTCCGTTTTCAGATTCTCCCCTCCGGCACGGATTTCACCGCGCCGGTGTATATTTTTTCAGGTTTTCCGGGATCATTGACCGGATCAGTCCTCGCGGTACTCCTCAACGACAAATGCCTCGAGGATATCGCCCTCCTTGATATCGGCAAAGCGCTCAAGCGAAATACCGCACTCATAGCCGGTTGCGACTTCCTTGACATCATCCTTGAAACGGCGCAGCGAGTCGATCTGATCCTCTGCGACCACAATGCCGTCACGCACAACGCGGATCTGGCACTGGCGCGTGACCTTGCCGTCGGTGACATAGCATCCGGCGACGGTGCCGACGCTGGAAATATGATAGACCTGACGCACCTCGATGCGTGCCATTTCGACCTCGCGGAACTTCGGTGCGAGCATGCCCTTCATTGCGGTGGAGATCTCCTCGATTGCATCGTAGATGATGCGGTAGAGACGGATATCGACGCCGTCTCTTGCGGCTGCATCCGCTGCACCCGGCATCGGGCGGACATTGAATCCGACGATGATCGCATTCGATGCGGATGCGAGCATGACATCGCTCTCGGAGACCGCACCGACCGCGCCGTGAATGACCTTGACGCGGACTTCCTCGTTGCTGAGCTTTTCGAGCGACTGGGTAACAGCCTCGACGGAGCCCTGAACGTCCGCCTTGACGATCAGCGGCAGCTCCTTCATCTCGCCCTCGGCGATCTGCGAGAACAGGTTATCGAGCGTGACCTTGCGGTAGCTCTTGAACTGCTCCTCCTTCGCCTCGTGCTTTCTCTGCTCGACGAGTTCCTTTGCAAGGCGCTCATCCTCAACTGCATTGAAGACATCGCCTGCGCTCGGCACTTCTGCAAGACCGGTGATCTCGACCGGCACAGAAGGACCAGCCTCCTTGACAACCTTGCCCTTGTAGTTGGTCATGACGCGCACCTTGCCGACTGCCGTACCCGCGATGATGACATCGCCGGTGTGCAGCGTACCGTTCTGAACGAGGATCGTCGCGATCGGACCTCTGCCCTTATCAAGACGCGCTTCGATGACAGTACCCTTTGCAAGTCTGTTCGGGTTTGCCTTCAGCTCGCGGACTTCCGCAACAAGCAGGATGTTCTCGAGCAGATCCTCGATGCCCTCGCCGGTCTTTGCGGAAACCGGAACACAGATTGTATCGCCGCCCCACTCCTCGCAGACGAGCTCATATTCGGTGAGCTGCTGCTTGACTCTGTCGGGGTTGGCGCCTTCCTTATCCATCTTGTTGATTGCAACGATGATCGAAACACCAGCAGCCTTTGCATGGTTGATGGATTCGATCGTCTGCGGCATGATGCCGTCATCCGCTGCAACAACGAGAATTGCAATATCGGTGATATTCGCACCGCGCGCACGCATCGAGGTGAATGCCTCGTGGCCCGGCGTATCGAGGAAGGTGATGACCTTGCCGTCATGCTTGACCTGATATGCGCCGATGTGCTGCGTGATGCCGCCCGCCTCGGATGCCGTGACATTCGCGTTGCGGATGCGGTCAAGGATCGAGGTCTTACCGTGGTCAACGTGACCCATGACGACGACAACCGGGCAGCGCTCCACGAGTGCATCCTCCGGATCCTCCTCGTCAGCGATCAGTCTCTCCTCAATGGTGACAATGACCTCGTGCTCGACCTTTGCACCGAGATCCTCAGCAACGAGCGATGCGGTGTCGAAGTCGATTTCTTCATTGATATTCGCCATGACGCCGAGTCCCATCAGCTTCTTGATGACATCGCGAACCTGAACCTTCAGGCGCGTTGCCAGCTCGCTGACAACGATGCTGTCCGGAATCATGACCTTGAGCTGCTGCTTTCTTGCGCGCTCAAGTTCCAGACGGCGCAGCTTTTCGGCCTCGGTCTCTCTTGCCTTGCCGGAGCGAGCCTGCTGCTTGCGCTGCTGGGATTTCTGGTTGATCTTCTGCTTTTTGGCGGACATATTGTCATTCTTGCCGCCTCTGCCCTGCGGTGCGATCTGCTCATAGCGCTCGTTGTACTTGTCGAGATCGACATAGGTACCGCGGGTATCGACCATATGGCGCTGTTGACTCGGCTGCACCTCGGTTGCGGTTGCAAAGCCGCCCTCCATCTTGACGATCTCGCCGCGCTCCTGCGCCTTTGCGGGCTTTTTGGGTGTCTTCTGGACATTGCGCGGCTGCTGCTGCGGCTTTTTCGGCTCTGCATCGGATTTAGCAGGCTGCGGTGCCGGTGCGGATTTTGCCGTCTCGGCAGCCTTTGCTGCCTGTGCCTCCTGCGCAGCCTTCTGCTCGGCGGCGCGCTTTGCAGCCTCCTCCGCCTGACGCTGCTGCTGCTTGAGCTGCTGGTTCTTCTGATTGCGTTCGCGTCTTGCAGCCTTTTCCGCCTGCTGCTTTTCGTACATAGCAGCGCGCTCTCTTGCTCTGCGCTCGGTCTCTGCAGCGGTCAGGACGCGCGGTCCTGCCGGAGCAGCGGGCTCAGCAGCCGGAGCGGTCTCAGCGGTTGCAGCCGGTGCTGCCGGCGCAGCGGGTGCGGATTCTGCCGGTGCAGGAGCCGGAGCGGTCTCGGGCTTTGTCTGCTCGGCTGCCTGCTCCTGAACAGGCGCGGCAGCGGGCGCAGTCTCCTGCGGCTTCTGCTCGGGCTGTGCAGCCTTTGCGGGCTTCAGAGCAGTCTCCTGCTTTGCCGCGGGCTTTTCATCCTTTTTGGATTCCTTCTTCGGACGCGCAACCTGCTCCGGTTTTGCAGCGCGCTTCGGCTTTTTTGCAGCCTGCGGCTGTGCCTGCTCGGAACGGTCTGCGAAGTATGCATCAAAGTTTTCCACCTGATTGCGCTGTGTATAGAGCTCGAGCAGATAATTCATCTCGGCATCGGTCAGCGCCGCTGTCGGCTTTCTGACCTTGTCATCCATTGCTTTTAACTGGTCTGCGACTTCCTGCGCAGAGAGATTCAGATCGGCTGCGAAATCACTCAGCTTGACCTTTGTTGTTGGCATAGGCAAATACCCCCTGTCGGTTTGCTGCGGCTATGCTGTACCGCACTGGTTTTTGTATCCGCAGCCGGATCGGGGCGCAGATACGTTGCTTTACTTCATTCTTCGGATTCCGGCAGCAGCAAAAGCATTTTTGCCGCGAATCCGTCCTCACAAACGCCGAACACCGCAGTCCGTTTCCGGAAGTAGCATTTCAGCGAATCCATATCAAACGGCAGCTTCCGGACGGGAAGCGCACCGGCGAAAAACCGGATCTCTTTTTCCGTCTTGGCAGAGGCATCGGATGCGAGCAGGAAAAGCTTGACATTCCCCTGCTGCGCCGCCTCCTTGACCGCATCAAAGCCGAGCAGGAGTTTTCCCGCCTTGCGGCACATGGTGAGGCTTGCGGTCAGACGGTTTTCTGCTGCATCAGGCATCGGCGGCTCCCTTCTCCGCGGCAGCCTCCTCAGACTGCATCGCAGCTTCGAGCGCATCGTAGATCTCCGCAGAGATTTTGCAGGAGAAGGATTTTTCCAGTCTCCTTGCCTTGCGCGCCGCCCTGAGACATTCGAGCTTCGGGCAGATATAAGCGCCGCGCCCTGCCGCCTTGCCGGTTGCATCCAGCAGAATCGTGCCGTCCTTCTGATGCACGACGCGGATCAGTTCGCGCTTCGGCTTCATCTCATTGCAGCCGAGACACATCCGCATCGGGATTTTTTTCGGTGTCATGGGAATCAGACCTCAGCGCTGCCGCCGTCGAGCTGATCGAGCTCTGCGGCATCCTCGAGGATCTCATAGCCCTCGGCATCCACATCATCGGATTCCGGTTCCGGATCCGGGAACTCCGGCTTGATGTCGATCTTGTAGCCGGTGAGCTTCGCCGCGAGCTTTGCATTCTGACCCTTGTTGCCGATTGCCAGCGAGAGCTGATCGTTCGGAACAATGACCGTTGCCTCACGGCTGCCGTCATCCGCGATTGTGGTTGAAATGACGGTTGCCGGTGCGAGCGCGCGGGTGATGAACTCCTCAGGATCCTCGGAATACGGGATGATGTCGATCTTTTCGCCGTGCAGCTCATTCAGCACGGTGTTGATACGGGAGCTGTGCGGTCCGATGCAGGTGCCGATCGCATCGACATTCGGATCATTCGAGCTGACAGCGATCTTGGAGCGGAAGCCCGCCTCACGGGAGACTGCGTGGATCACCACGGTGCCGTCCGCGATTTCCGGAATCGCCTGCTCAAACAGCTTCTCGACAAAGCCTCTGTCCACGCGCGAAATGCGGACGATCGGCTTTTTGTCGCGGTTTGCGATTGTGGTAACAAAGACCTTGATGAGCTGACCCTCTTTCAGCGGCTCATAGACTCTGACGGGCTTGCCGTCCACCATGGTCTCGGTAAAGAGCTGCTCATTGCGGGAGAGATACAGCTCGGTGTGGTCATATTCAACTGTCACGGTGCCGCGTGCCGGATCGACCTGCGTGACCTTGACGGTGATGAGCTCGCGCTCCTTGGATTCAAACTTCTCCATCATCTGCTGGCGGTTGATCGCACGCAGATCGCCGCGGATGCTCTGCTTTGCGAACTGCGCGATGCTTCTGCCGAACTTGACCGGATCGAGCTTGCACTCCACGAGATCGCCGAGCTCGCAGTTCGGATCATAGAGCTTTGCCTGCGCCCAGCTCACTTCGTAATCGGTTTTCGGCTCGCCCTCGACAACGCTTTTCTTCATGTAGATGTCAAAGCGTCTTGCAGCGGGTTCGATCTCCACGCGGATATCATCATCCTCAGCGTAGGGATAAGCCTTCTGCGCAGCCTTGAGCATGGCTGCCTCGATCTTCTCCACGAGCAGGGACTGCTCTACGCTGTTCTCGCTGCCGAGCGCTGAAAGCGCCTCAAAGAATCCTTCATTCATGGCATCTTTTCCTCCTGATTATATGCTCCGGTCCGGAGCTTGTGTGTTATTTTTTCTCAGCAGAGCCCTCTGCTGCACGTTTCATCTCATCCTCATCAAAATCCGCAAGCTTCACAAACGCGACACCGGCAAGCGGCAGCTCTCTGACGCCGCCCTCCGCCTCGAGCTTTACCGTTTCGCGGTCACAGCTCTGCAGGATGCCGGTCAGCTCCTTTGTGCCGTCCTCCAGCGGGCGGATCATGCGGACGCGGACCTTGCTGCCCTCGCAGGCATCGAAATGCGTCTCACGGATCAGCTCGCGCTCGAGCCCTGCCGAGCCGACTTCCAGCGTGTAGGTCTGCGGAATCGGATCGGTGTCATCGAGGATCTTGTTCAGCGGTCTTGTGACGGCTTCGCAGTCCGCGATGTTGACCGGACGCTCCATGTGGTCAAGGAACACGCGCAGATACCACATTGCGCCTTCCTTTTCAAACCGCACATCCCAGACGATCAGCCCGTGTTCCTCTGCGATGGGGCGCACCAGCTCATAGATTTTCGCTTCGGTGCTGCCGAACTTTTTAATCTTCATACTACCCCTTCCTCGGCAGGCGTCAAATGCCCGCACAGATTTATAATGTGTCTCCGACGGATTCAAAATGGGGGCGCTGCCCCCAACCCCCTGCTTAAGGGATACTATCCCTTAAGAATCCCATTTTGGGACATAAGGTCTGTTATGGGCGTAAAACGCCCGTGGGCGCTGCCCGCCAAAAGAAAAGACCGGAATGGGTTTTCCGGTCTTTCTTTATATCATCATTTCACTATTGGTATCATACCACTTTTCCCGCAAAAATGCAAGTGATTTGCCGTTATTTTTGCGGCTTTTCTATATATTGCACAATTTTCAACGGATTATCCGCGCAAACTTTGTCTCAGGAATCGCGTTACTGCGCAAGCTTTTCGTTGTAGTCCGCAACAACCGAATCCACAACCGACGACCACTGCGAACGGATCTCCGCCCATGTATCCGGCGTGCCCTCATACTGCACCTGATTGAGAATCGCATCTGCGCAGTTATTCATGACGCCGCGCGTATTATAATCGTATGTCTCATTGTACATCAGCGAGCCCATGCCGTAGCCGAAATCGAACACGCACTTGATATTCGCCGGATCGTACCATGTCTGCATGAAGTCATACTGCTCTGCGGTGACAAAGCCCGTCACGGTGCCCTGCGCATTTTTATTCTGGATCAGCGCCTTTTCGCGGGCGGCGGAGCGGTATTCGGGATTCGTCTCAGCGAGGCGCGCACACTTGATATACGCCGCGACCGCGTCGCCCATCTTCGAGTTCTTGACGAGCATCACTGCACCGTAGTTCATATTCAGATAGTACTGATCGCTCTCGGGGTCCTTCGGGAACGGCACGATGAACAGATCGCCGTCCGGATTCTTCGCATTCGATTCGCTCAGTGCCCACGGCGCCATTGCATAAAAGAGCGTGGAGCCGTCCTCGGGGAAGTAGGAATACCATGTCGGATCAAAGAGCCCGAGCTTGCTGATCTCCTCCTGCAGCCGCTCTGCGCGCTCGATTGCAGGGCTCATGATATTGTTCGAGAATTTCTTGCCGTCATAGTGAATGACCGTATCGCCGGTGGACTGAAGAATTGCCTGCCCGAACCATCCGCGGATGCCGTAGCGCGGGCTGCCCTCCTCGGCGTTGTCGGTAAACTGCTTCATCATATCGAGAAACGTGTTCCAGTTCCACTCGCCCTTCTGATAGAGCTGATAGGGATCGTCCAGACCCTCCTCCTCCATCAGCGTGCGGCTGTAGGTCACGGCAAGCGGATCGGAAAGCGCAAACGGCACCACATAATAATGTCCGTTGTATTTGAACATCTCGGCGTAATCGCGCACGCCGTCCCAGATCGGGTCGCTCAGATCGAGATAGCTGTCCAGCGGATCATACATGCCCTTTGTGACGCCGTTCGGCACCGCATCCCACTCATAGGGGAACATATCGACCTGATCGCCGCCGTTGATGTAGTTTGCCAGATCGTCAAACTTCGTATCCGAGGTTGTCGCGATGTATTCGATCTTCGCGCCGTACATATCCTCGAACAGCGCAACCGGCACGGAGCGGTCCTGCGTTCCGGTCGGATTCAGGTCATAGGTCGCCATCCAGCGGATTGTCTGACCGCTGATATCCGGATCGCCGGTTTTCTCGCTGCTGTCCGCGGCAAGGGAGACATCATCGCCGGATTTGAGCCAGCCCTCCGATTCCTCCGCGCCGCAGGCACTCATCGCAAGGACGGTCATCAGCGCCGCCGATGCCGCAAGCAGATTTGTTCTCTTTTTCATTTTCAATCTCCTCTTTCCTCATGTATTGTTTTCCGCGCAAAGACGCGCGACCTCATCTTCATTATACAAAAACCGGACATGCGCTGTCAATCCGTGAAATACACGAATCCGCATGTCCGGTTTTGTTTATTTTGCACATATGAGATTATATTGCGATATCAGTTCAGTTCCCAGACAAACACCGCAGATTCCTCCATGGTGATCTGTTCCGGCGTGATGGATGCAGCATCGCACATTTTCGCCGCGCGGAGCATCATGCCGCCGCCTGCCTGCGGCTGTTCATCGTGATAGCGCACCGCAGCGAGACTGCCGAGCGCCGCGCCCGCAGAGGTTGCAAGAACGATCGCATCTTTGTGCGCCTGTTCCGCGGCAAGCTTGAGCAGCTTTTCATGCACGGTTTCCTGATCGCGCAGCGTAAACGTGATGCCGAACTCCGGCTCTGCGCCGCTTTTCTCCGCCGCCGCGAGAACCTCGCCCAGCAGTTTCAGATCCAGTTCCAGCTCGAGCATCAGCGTGTGCCGGCAGATATAGCCCGCAAAGACCTGTCTGTAATTGCCGTTTTCATCCGGCAGATGCTGATATTCGGTATCGACCTGATAATGCTCGGTGCGCAGCTTTTCCGCGGGGATCTCAGCTTCCTCCACAGCGGATTGCAGCGCAGCGAATCTGCGGTCTGCATCCTGCATGACGGCAGCGTAATCGGGATTTTTCGCGGTCAGCGTCATGTGAATCTGAATGGTATCCGGCGGCAGAGAAAGTCTGCCTGTTCCGGTCACGGTGATGGTTCGTTCCATGTTTCCTGCTCCTCTGTAACTTCTTCCGGCGGCTCCGGTGTTTCTTCCGGCTGCACTCCTCCGGTGCATGATAAATCGGGAATTCGAGATGTGCCTTGAACAGATCGCCGTCTGTCTGCAGCGTCAGGATGCCGTTTTGCAGCGCGGTCAGATCGCGCGCAATGGAAAGCCCCAGACCGCTGCCCTCGGTGTGGCGGGAAGCATCGCCGCGGACAAAGCGCTCCATGAGCTCATCCGGCGAGACATTCAGCGGTGTCGCGGAGATATTTTTCAGCGTGATCTTTGCTCTGTCATCCTCGCTTCTGATATCGAGATAGACGCGCGTACCGGCAAGCGCATACTTGCAGGCATTGTTCAGCAGATTGTCAAACACGCGCCAGATCTGTCTGCCGTCCGCAAGGATCATCAGCGGCTCCTCGGGCGCATTCAGCACAAGCGAGAGATCCTTCGCCGCAAGATGCCCCTCATATTCGCCTGCAATCTGCGAAATCAACACCTGCAGATCGGTCGGCATCAGTTCGACGGTCAGATTTCCGGTTGAAGCCTTTGAAGCGTCCACCAGATCAATCGTCAGCTTTTTGAGACGCGCCGCCTGTCTGCGCAGCACCTCGAGATATTCCGCGGCAGATTCATTCTGCATCGGCTCGCGGCTCAGCAGATCGACATAGTTGACAATCGAGGTCAGCGGCGTTTTGAGGTCATGCGAGACATTGGTGATAAGCTCCGTCCGCAGATGCTCCGCCTTTGTCTGCTTGGCAACGATATCGCCGATGCTGTCGGTGATCTCATTGAGCGCATCATCGAAGCGTGCAAAGTCACCGCCGAGCGGCAGCGGATGCGATGCAGGTTCAAAGTTGCCGGTTTTCATTTCGCGGACATGACGGTGCAGCTCAAAATAGCAGTAAATGCAGTAGATCAGCGATGCAACCGTCAGCAGATCGAGCGAAATAATCAGGATTGCGGCAGCCGGACCGTATACCGGCAGCACCGCCGCATTGAGGAAGAACAGCAGCACTGTCAGCAGCAGAATGACAACCACGGTAAACGTCCGGTGGCGGAACATGCCGAACAGGAACGTGAACACGCGGATAAATCCGAAGCTGCGCCAGAATGTGCCTGCCTTCATGCGGACTGCGGTTGTATAGAGCCAGAGCACGCAGCACGCCGCAATCACGAGGATCAGACCGATGCAGAAGATCGCGATGATGCGGTAGGATGAGCTGACGCGCGAGAGCAGCACCAGCAGCAGCATGGAGCCGATCAGCGAAACCGGCGGCAGAAACCAGAAGAATTCATAGGCAATCGTGTGGACACGCGGCACCTCAATCCGGCTGCTGTCATCGGGATGCCCCGCGACCGAGCACATCGCGATCGAGGCGATGAAGGTCAGCAGCAGCAGCACGAACATCATGATCACGAACCATTCCGAATGCCGGAACAGCAGCGAAAAGACCGCGAAATTTGAACGGATTGTATCGTCGATCTCGAGTTTTTCCGGCAGGTAGGTCCGGATGTAGCACGGCTGCGTATCGGTGTGATTGGCGCGGATTGTGATATCCAGCCCGCTCATGAGCAGCGCTTCCAGCTCCGGATCCGAAGCATTGACCGCTCTGCCGCTCCGCTTCATCTCATAGTAGTGGTCGAGCGAATCATGCTGCTCCGTGCAGCTCGCGTAGGAATCCACGCGGACAACAACCGTGTTGCCGGCAGGGTTAGCGGGCGGCACCTGTGTAAGCGCCTCATCCGGATTGCTTACCGTGACCTCAGTCTCGTCCAGCAGAATATCCGGCACATCGGTCGAGGCAAGGATCGTCCATTCGCAGCGGTCGCCGTAGACACTCTGATAATCGTAATCCTTCGCCTCCTCCTCTGTTGAGAAGACACGGTAATCGGAATAGTAATCATCGTAGATCCGCAGGTTCAGCCCTTCATGATAGACCGAATCGACGCGGTTGTTCGTAAAGTACCAGAGCTGATAATCCTGCGGCGTATCGAGATACTGTGAGGCATCTCCGTAGGCGATCAGGCTGTAGGATTCCGTCGGATCGTCAAAGTGCTTCTGAATCTGATAGCTGCGCTCTCTGAGCGTCACCTCTGTCGAGATGACATGCGAAGCGAGCATCGGCTGCTCTCTGCCGGTGTGCGGATCATTTGAAAGCAGCAGATTGCCGTCCTTGTCCATTGCGGTAAAGCGGAAATTGGTATTCTCCGGTGAAAAATGCGACTGATAGGTATGCAGCGCCTGCGTCAGACCGATCGCGGGCTCCTCATTCTGCTGGGTGCGTACATACATCTGCAGATAGGCTTCGACCAGCGGCTGCTCTTTTGTCTCGGTCATGCTGAGGAACAGCGTTGTGAAATCCGCCTTGTTGTCGGAATAGCCGAGCGCACAGTTCAGAATGACAACCAGCAGCATGATGCCGAAGCCCCACATAAAGACAATCGAAAGGATCACGGAGATCGCGCGGAACACGCCGGTATTAGAATGTTTTTGCGTCATAGCGCGAGCGGACACCCCCTGTGTGTAATCTTAAGGCTTTTCAAGCTTGTAGCCCTGTCCCCAGACAACCTTGATCTGCCGCGGCTCCTGCGGATTGATCTCAAGCTTTTCGCGCAGATGCCGGATATGCACCGCGACGGTGTTCTCCGAGCCGATCGGGTTCGCCTTCCAGACCGCCTGATAGATTTCGCGCGGCGGAAAAACGGTTCCGACATTGTGCATCAGCAGCGAGAGAATCTCATATTCGATCGGTGTCAGCGGAACGGGCACGCCGTCGAGCGATGCCGAGCGCGCCTTCATATCGAGCGAGATGCTGCCGACGGTCAGGATATTGGGATCATCGGCTTCTGCAGCACCGAGCCGCAGATAGCGCCGCAGCTGCGAGCGCACGCGCGCGACAACCTCAGCAGGCGAAAACGGCTTTGTGATGTAATCATCCGCGCCGACATTGAGCCCGAGAATCTTATCGGAATCCTCAGATTTTGCGGTCAGCAGGATCACCGGCACATTGCTGGTTTTGCGGATTTCGGTCATCGCCTGAATGCCGTCCATTTCCGGCATCATGATATCCATGAGAATCAGCTGGATGCTCTGCGTCTGGGCGATCTGCACCGCCTCTTTTCCGGAATACGCACAGACCGTCTGCCAGCCCTCGGCGCGCAGATAGATGCTCAGCGCCGAAACAATATCGCGTTCATCGTCACAAATCAAAATCGTTTCCATAAAGTAAGACACTCCTTCCTGTCAGGTTTCGGATATCTTTATTATACACACTTCGACAAAAAGTTGCAAGTCCCCTTTTATAAAGGTTTTCTTAAAGTGAGGAGTTACGAACTAGGAGTTAGGAGATGCGGAGTCGCCTGCGGCGACGGATTTTAATATTCCGCGCAGCGGACACCATATCTTCTCACTCCTATCTTCTCACTTCTCATTCCCGTTAAGTGAAATCTGTGTGAAAAATCGGAAAGAGGGCTTGCATTTTTCTGAAAATGTGGTATACTGTATTTAGCACTCAGAACAGCAGAGTGCTAATTTCTTTCTGGAAGGTGACCGTTTTATGGAACAGAAACAGTTTCAGGCAGAATCCAAGCGCATGCTGGATCTGATGATTCATTCGATTTATACGCACAAGGAGATTTTCCTGCGCGAGCTGATCTCCAACGCATCCGATGCGATCGACAAGCTCTATTTCCGCTCGCTGACGGATGACACCGTCGGCAAAAGCCGCGATGATTTCTACATCGAGCTGCGCCCCGATAAAGAAAAGCGCACGCTGACGATCATCGACAACGGCATCGGCATGACCGCAGAGGAGCTCGAGCAGAATCTCGGCGTGATCGCACATTCCGGCTCGCGCGCATTCAAGACAGAGAACACCCTTGATGAGAACACCGATATCATCGGACAGTTCGGCGTCGGTTTCTATTCGGCATTCATGGTTGCAAAGCGCGTGACCGTCCGCACAAAGGCATTCGGCTCCGACACCGCCTATGAGTGGCAGTCCGAGGGCGTGGACGGCTACACGATTGACACCTGCACGAAAAATGATGCCGGTACGGAGATCATCCTCGAACTGCTGGATGATACCGATGACGAGAAGTATTCCGAATTTCTCGAGGAGTTCCGCATCCGCCAGCTCGTCAAGAAGTATTCGGATTACATCCGCTTCCCGATCCGCATGGAGGTCAGCCGCGAAAAGCTGAAAGAAGGCAGCGAGTCCGAATATGAAACACATATCGAAGTCGAGACGCTCAACAGCATGACCCCGATGTGGAAGAAGAACAAGAACGAGCTGACCGACGAGGACTACAACAACTTCTACCGCGACAAATTCTTCGATTACAACGGCGCACCGCTGGTACACATCCACAACCGCAGCGAGGGCACTGTCACCTATAATTCGCTGCTCTATATTCCGGCAAAGGCACCGTTCGATTACTACTCCAAGGACTACGAAAAGGGTCTGCAGCTTTATGCATCCGGCGTCATGATTATGGAGAAGTGCGCCGATCTGCTGCCGGATCATTTCAGCTTCGTCAAGGGTCTGGTCGATTCGGAAGACCTCTCGCTGAACATCTCCCGCGAGATGCTGCAGCATGACCGTCAGCTCAAGCTGATTGCAAAATCGCTCGAGAAGTCGATCAAGAACGAGCTCGCGAAGCTGCTGAAAACCGACCGCGAAAAGTACACGGAATTCTGGAAGGCATTTGGCATCCAGATCAAATTCGGCGTCTATAACGAATTCGGCAGAAACAAGGAGCTTCTGCAGGATCTTCTGATGTTCCACAGCTCCGGCTGCGACGATGCAGAGGGCTTCACCACCCTCAGCGAATATGTCACACGGATGCGTGAGGATCAGAAGTTTATCTACTATGCCGCAGGTGAGAATGTCACACGCTGCGCCTCGCTGCCGGCAGCCGAGCTTGTGCGCGACAAGGGCTATGAGGTGCTCTATCTGACGGACAGCGTCGATGAGTTTGCGCTCCAGATGCTTCAGAAGTATCAGGACAAGGAGTTCAAGAATGTCTCCGCAGGCGATCTCGGTCTGGAATCCGAGGAGGACAAGACTGCGCTTGAGGAGAAGAACGCCGCCGCAAAGGATCTGTTCGAGGCAATGCAGAAAGCGCTGGCAGGCAAGGTCAAGGCGGTGCGTCTCTCGAACCGCCTGAAGAATCACGCAGTCTGCCTCTCGAGCGACGGTGATCTTTCGCTGGAGATGGAAAAGGTGCTCAACACCATGCCGACAGGACAGAAGGTTCAGGCAGAGCGTGTGCTTGAGCTGAACCCTGATCATCCGGTTTTTGCAACGCTCGAGCGTCTGCGGACCGAGGATCCGGAAAAGCTCGCAAAGTATTCCGACCTGCTCTATCAGCAGGCATTGCTCATCGAGGGCATGCCGATCGAGGATCCGGTCGCGCTGAGCAAAATGATCTGCGACCTTATGGTCTGAAACAGATGTTAATCTCCGCCGCACCCTTTGAACAGGGAGCAAGCCGTGCAGACAGTGAAAAGCTGTCCGCACGGCTTTTTCAATATCGTCGCGGAGCGACACCGCATCTTCTCACTTCTCACTCCTATCTCCTCACTATATTATAAATCCGTCCGCGCAGCGGACACCGCAATTTCTCATTTCTATTTTCTCATTTCTATTTTCTCATTTCTAATTTCCGGTACGCTGCCTTTACAAATCAGAACATTTGTGCTATAATAAAGGGAGCCCTGCGGCGCAGGGAACAGACAACGGAAAAGGAGCATTCAGGATATGCAGATCGCAATCATGATTCTTGTGATCATCTGTCTGCTGATGCAGATTTTTGTGCTCGCCGTGCTCTACGGCAGAAATCCGGCAAAGGAGCGCGGCGCCATGCAGGAGCTGCTCAAGCGCATGCAGAAAGAGGAGCAGAAGCTGCGCAAGGAGTAGGCGGCAGGCACCAACGAAACCATCCAGCTTTCCATGCAGATGGTCAACGAAAATCTTTCGCACAACCAGTCCCAGACCAGAGAGACAACCGCCGCGCAGCTCCGGCAGTTTGAGGAGCGGATTCAGGGGCTCGAGGCGGCAAACGGCAGGTCGATGTCCATGCTGCGCGAGACCGTCACCCAGCAGATGGAACAGCTCCGGACGCAGAACGAGCAGCGTCTCCGCGAGATTCAGAAAACTGTCGATGATACGCTGCAGGAGCATCTTGAAGCAAAGATGAACGAGAGCTTCAAGCGTGTGACCGAAAGTCTCGAGGCGGTCTATAAGGGGCTCGGCGAGATGAAATCCCTCGCGGGCGATGTCGGCGGACTCAAGCGCGTGCTTTCCAATGTCAAGACGCGCGGCACGCTCGGCGAGATTCAGCTCGGGAGCATTTTGCAGGAGATCATGGCACCGGAGCAATATGAGACCAATGTCGAGACCGTTCCCGGCACGGGCAAGCGCGTCGAATTTGCGATCAAGCTGCCGACAGAGGACGGCGATCCGGTCTGGCTGCCGATTGATTCTAAGTTTCCTGCGGATTGCTATATGCAGCTGCTCGATGCGCAGGAATCCGGTGACAAGGCGGCGGTCGATGCGGCATCTGCGGTGCTGCGGCAGCGGATTCAGAGCTTTGCCAAGGATATCCATGATAAGTATCTGCACGAGCCGGAGACAACCGCGTTCGGCATTCTGTTCCTGCCGTTCGAGGGGCTGTATTCCGAGGTTGTCAGCAGCGGGCTTGTGACAATCCTGCAGCAGAAATACTGCGTGAACGTAGCGGGACCCTCAACAATGGCAGCAATGCTCAATGCGCTTTACATGGGCTTCCGCACACTCGCGATCCAGAAGCAGTCCGATCAGGTCTGGCAGATACTCAGCGGCGTCAAGGAGGAGTTCGGCAGGTTCGAGGATGCGCTCAACGGCACGAAGAAAAAGCTCGATGCTGCAGGCAAGGAGCTCGATCAGCTTGTCGGCGCAAGAACCCGCGCGATCAACAAAAAACTCGCCGACATCCAGCGCCTCGGGGTTTCAGATGTATCTCCGATGGATTTGTAATGGGGGCTGCTCGCCCCCAAACCCCTCGCTGGGGTCATTGACCCCAGACCCCCATGTTTATGTGTGAATTGAAGTGAGCCGCTCCGGTTACGTATTGCGCCGCCGGAGCGCCAAAATAAAAGTTTTGGTCGAGCTTTTTTAAAAGCTCGCGGGGTCGAGGGGCAGAGCCCTCGACGCACTCCGCAGAGTGCGGAACTCCCCAGCGTTCGGGCTCGGGAAGATAGGAGTTTGAGGGAAGACCCCTGCGCGAGCGGGGTATCTTCCCTCATTATGAAATAGCATCCGCGAAGCGGATACTTCTTTTCAGATGTATCTCCGATGGATCAATAATGGGGACGCTGTCCCCAAGCCCCTGCTGGGGTCATTGTCCCCAGACCCCGTGTTTATACTGAAATAGAACGAAGCCGCTCCTATCAGCGTTCGCAAATGGGGGCGGCTTTTTCGCGTCATCCGCTGATAAGCATCATACAAAAAGCACAAAATGCTATTGCATATTATCAGAATATATGATATAATTCAATTAAATATTACCGTCTGAAACACAGAAACCAGACTATGCGGGGAGAGAATCTGATCACAAGGGGGATCATTATGAATCAACATCACATCCGAAAAACGGTCTGCGCGCTGCTTTTGACGGCAGCCGCCGCGGCAGCATGTCCGGCAGTGCAGGCATCTGCGGCGGAGCCTGTCACCGCGCCGTATGTCAACAAGGCAGCGGGCATTGTCAGCGGCGCCGATTACACAATCATGGTGCGGCTCAGCGGCAAGTACATCACCGCAGCCGCAGACGGCAACATCCAGCAGTGGGAGTCCAAAGGCGACACATCCCAGAGCTGGAAGATCATCGACGCGGGCGGCGGCTACTGCGCATTCCTCTCATCCGCCGATCCGACGCAGGCGATCACCGTTGAAAACGGCGACAGCACAAACGGCAACAACTTCGCGCTCGCCGCATACACCGGCAGCAATGCGCAGCGTTTCCGGCTGAACAAAACAGACGATGCGTTCTACATTCAGGCGGCATGCAGCGGCAATGCGGCAATGGATGTCTATGACATCAGCTATGAAAACGGCGCAAACATCGACCAGTGGGATTACTGGGGCGGCGAGGGACAGAAGTTCTATATCCGTCCGGCAGGCGGCAAATACACCTTCCTGCTCGGCGACCTCGATTTCAACGGCAGACTTGATGCCGCAGACCTCTCGCTTCTGAAGCGCGGTCTGCGCGATGGCTTCGATGATATCTGTGCATTCGTTGCGCATTGCAGCGATACGGTTTCATATACAGCGCCGATGGACGGCAAGCTGCATGTGCCGCAGGTCATCAAGGATGAGGCGGAATGCATGCGCGATTATCTGCTGACCAAGCGCGAAAAGTTCTGGAAAACCGAGGTCGAAATCCCTTATGTTGAAAAGGAACCGGTCGCCTATCTCTTTGCGTATTTCCTCGGCAATGCCGCAGATCAGGAGCGGCTCTCGTATGCAATCAGCACCGACGGCTACCATTTCAAGGCGCTCAACGGCGGCAAGGCTGTGTGGCAGTCCTCTGTCGGTACAAAGTGCATCCGCGACCCGTACATCTTCAAAGGGCAGGACGGTCTCTGGCACCTGCTCGCAACCGATATGAAATCCTCGCTCGGCTGGAACAGCAACCGCAATCTGATCAGCGCAAAATCGACCGACCTCGTCCACTGGTTCGATGAATCCCTGATCGAGATCGCAAACAAGTATCCGAACATGATGAACTGCGACCGCGCATGGGCACCGCAGGCGATCTGGGATCCGGAGAAGGAATCCTACATGATCTACTTTGCAGCGCGCGTCCCCGGCACGGATGACCGCACGATCATGTACTACGCCTACAGCAAGGACATGATGAAGCTCGATACCACGCCTGCCCTGCTGCTCGCACCGAAATCCGGCCACGATGCAATTGACTCCGACATCATCTATGAAAACGGCAAATACTATATGTATTATAAGGATGAGACCACAAAGGGCATCTTCCTTGCCGAAGCAGAGCACGCATCCGGCCCGTATCAAGAGATTCACAAAATTTCCGAGGGCAATCTCGGCGTTGAGGGGCCGAATATCTATAAGCTGATTGGCAAAAACGAGTGGCTGCTGATGTCCGACGCCTACGGAAACGGCTACTACGTCATGCAGAAAACCACCGACCTCGAAAACTTCACAACCGTCAGCCGCGATGCCTACAGCTTCGATTTCACCCCGCGTCACGGCTATGTCATCCCGATCAACGCAGACCAGTATGCCGCCCTGACCGGCGCATTCGGCGGCGGCGTCAGCCTGCACCCGCAGAATGTCGGCATGAAGCCGGTTTCGGTTCAGGCGCAGAGCGGCAGTGTCCGCATGCCGGAGACCGTCACCGCAGAATACAGCGACGGCGGCACAATGGAACTGCCCGTCGAATGGAACGCGGATGACCTTGCAAAGCTCAGCGGCGCTTCTGCCGGCAGCTATCAGGTGCGCGGCACCGTCAAGGCGGCGGATTACGCAAACCCGCTGATCAAAGAACGCGCCGACCCCTATGTTGTCCGCGGCGAAAACGGCTTCTATTATTTCACCGCGTCCTATCCGGCATACGGCAATGTCAACAAGGGCTATGACCGCATCATCCTGCGCGAGAGCAAGACCGTCGCAGGGCTCGCAGCCGCCGAGGAGAAAACGATCTGGCAGGCACACGCAAGCGGCATCATGGCAAAGCATATCTGGGCGCCGGAGATGCATGAGATCGGCGGCAAATGGTATATCTTCTTTGCAGCAGGCTCCAGCAGCGATATCTGGGCGATCCGCCCCTATGTGCTGCAGTGCGACGGCGACCCGATGACCGGCAAATGGAGCGAATGCGGTCAGATGCAGGCGGCTTCCGGCGATACGGATTCGTTCCGCAGCTTCTCGCTCGATATGACCTACTTTGAGAACGGCGGAAAACACTATGTCATCTGGGCGGAGATCAAGGGCGATTCCTCGCTGTTCATGGCTGAGATCAATCCTGCCGAGCCGTGGAAGCTGATCTCCAAACCGATCCTGCTGACCAAGCCGGAATACAGCTGGGAGCTGGTCAACCACCGCGTCAACGAGGGCGCAGCCGTCCTGAAAACCGGCGGCAGAGTTTATGTATTCTTCTCCGCCTCCGGCACCGGCTCAGAATACTGCGTCGGCAGAATGTGGGCGGATGAAAACGCCGATCTCATGAACACCGCAAGCTGGCACAAGGAGAAAAACGCCGTCCTCAGCACCGCCGATCTCGACGGCGAATCCGGTCCGGGACACAACTCCTTTGTCACCGATGAAAACGGCAATCTGCTGATCGTCTACCACGCAAGACCCTCCGCGCATGACAGCAAGACCTGCGGCACCTATGCATCCGATCCGCTTTATGATCCCTGCCGCCACACACGCATCCGGCAGGTCTATATTGATGCAGAGGGCGTCCCGAACATCGCGCTGAAACCGAACGAACTGCTCACACAGCAGAACAGAACGGTCACAGCAACAGTCACCATTTCCTGATAGAAAAGATCGCATGCAAACCTTTTATGCATGAACGGAATGAAGCCGCTGAAATGAGCTCAATGCCAATTCAGCGGCTTCTGTTTCAAAAGCGGGATTCGGGGATGCAAGATAACCCCAATGCCCAGAAAAAAGGTCTGCCGAATCGACAGACCGTATCGGGAGTATTCAGGAGGTACACCCTATCAGATACAAAAAAACAAGTGCATCCATTCCCTTGGATGCTTCTATTATAGCAGATGTTTGCCTAGCTGTCCACTATGCAATATCAATATCCGGTTATCAGAAAAACTGATACCTCGCCGGCAGGCAGTGCCTGCAGCCATATGTCTACAGCCGCCGGAAAACCATGCACCGTTGTGTGATATTGGGCTGAACAGATTTCATACTCGGAATTATACGAGAATCGAAACTGAAAAGAGTTTGCGCCTATTATCATAATGGTACTAAGACAGCTATAGAAAAATGGAAGTCGGCACTGCCGACCGGCACTGCCCGCTTGACTTTCGGGGCAGAATGTGATATGATGAGCGCAGAGCATCTGCGCGCTCTGTGCATGTACCGCCGCACTGCGCAGCCGCTCTGAAAGGCAACAAAAACGGAGGGGAGTTTCTATGAAAATCAAAAGCAAACTGTTTGCAGTCCTGAGCAGCACCGTTCTGCTGGTGACTGCCCTGCCGCCGGTGCAGATTTCTGTCTCCGCGGCAGAAATCGCGCATGATCCGAGCCGCAATGTGCAGGAGGAGGGCGTCGGCAACCCGTTCAACTTCGGCGAGCGCATGGCGCCGGAGGGCACATCGACCGCCGAGCTGCGAAAGCTCGCGCATGACATGACCGTGCAGCAGTGCAAGTACGCGCTGTATAAAGAGATCGACGAGCACTGGGATCTGATCTCCCTGCGCTTCGGTCAGACCGAGCGCGAAAAGGTCTATGCGCTGTTCCTCGGCGTCGGCACGCTGGAATCCACACTCGGCGGCAACGGCGACGGCTCCGATGTCGAGACCGCATTCTCCGAGGGCTTCGGCGTCAGCTCCGCCCACGCATACGGCTCACTGCAGACCGCCGTCACCGCATTCCGCGATCCCGGCACCAAGTTCATGCAGGAGGAGGATGTCCCCGAGATGGAGTGGTATGACCTCAACGAGGCAAACTTCTATGACGCGATCATCTCGGATCATATGGGCATCCGCAAGATCATCCACTTCATCCGGCAGGCAATGGTCGATTATGATCTCAAGGGCTGGCAGATCGTCCGCGGTGCATTGAAGGGTCACAACACCGGCTGGGCGAATTACACCGGCGATAATGACGGCTACTACGCAAATTATCCGGACGAGGGCGCCGCGCTCGCGCAGTGGTACTACGAGGAAGGCCACCTCTATGACAATGTGTTCACCTGGACGAAGGCGGAAGCAGCTGCCAAGCAGCGCGCCGGCAATCCGTGGGAGGACTGGTGGTATGATAAGGAGCCGAGCCTTGAGCCCGTCTCTGAGCAGCCCAAGCCTGTCACGACCACAACCTCAGAAACCACAGTGACAACCACAGGCCCCGTGCCGACGATCGTCATGGGCGATGTCAACCTGAGCAATGATGTGACCATCGCGGATGCGGTGCTGCTCACCAAGTATCTGATCACCGCTGCGGATCTGAATGCAGAGCAGGCAAAGCGCGGCGATATGAACGAAGACCGCAAGCTGAACGCCGTGGATCTGACGCTGCTCAAGCGTCAAATCATCAGCATCAGCTGACAATTTGGGGATTTTCGCATAGAATTTGTGCAAACTGCCGAATTCAAAGAAAATGCGAAAATCCCCTTGACTTTTTCCGCAGTTTTTGCTATAATAATCAAGTAGTGAATGCGAGTGTGCTGGAATTGGCAGACAGGCACGTTTGAGGGGCGTGTGTTTCGGCGTACGGGTTCAAGTCCCGTCACTCGCACCACTTTTTTTCTTGCCCAATAGGGCGAGCGTAGACAGTAAACCATATGGAAAGATGGCTGAGCTGGTCGAAGGCGCACGACTGGAAATCGTGTAGGCGTTGATAGCGTCTCGAGGGTTCGAATCCCTCTCTTTCCGCTTTTGCAAAAACCGCGTAATTGCTTAGAAAATAAGCAGTTACGCGGTTTTTCTTTTGTCTGAAAATCAGTTGTAACTGCGCGTGTGACATTTTAACTGCATAAAATCACACGAAACTGCATAGGAAGTCACACGAAAAGTCACACGCCGGAGATGCTTCGGCGAATATTTTATTGAGGACGAAGTGCAGCAACTTTACACTTTCCTCTACAGTTTCAGAATCTGATTATCACCAAAATCCACACAAAAGCCCTGCGGTTCAATGCCCCGCCCCTGTCAAATAGAAAGTACAAAGATTATTACAATTATCCTGATATGCTGGACTCCAAGATCATTGTAGACTATAATATGGTTACTATGAAATTGGAGGTGCGGTATATGTTAGCAATACCCAAATTGGCAATGCCGAGATCGCGCAAGGTCACTACTGTCTACATCGGCAGGCGTGAGGTCTGGACAGACTATGAAAAAGCGAAAGCATATTTCCTTGAAATCATGATGACTGCCGAGGGCGAGGAGCGTGACCGAGCAGAATGCGTATACATTCAGCTACTGCACGGGCTGGATGAATGCAGTGATGAGGACGAATAAAACAGACAGGGAGCGTTGCCAGTAACGCTCCCTGTCTGTTTATCTTATTCCGTTATTGTTATACTGATCTAAAAAATTCTTAAAAGCAGCATATTGTAACATTTCATTTAATAGTGCTTGCTTCTCTTGAGGATTTAATATAGAAAAAGAGTCGAACGCCTGCATAAGGTCTTTACGAGCTTTCTGATAGGGATCTTCTGGAACAAAATCAGGTTTTATATATCCGTTCATATAATTATCCTCCTATTTTTTCAGCAGTCTATTGATATGATTGAGTATCATCAACTGGTCCCCGTCGTCGAGCTGCTTCATGCCTTCAACCGCTTTCCGTATCAACTCAGGATTTGAAATGCTGTCATCGAAGAACTCCGCAGGTGTGATGCCGAAGTAGTCGCATATCGCAAACAGCTCTGAAAGCGGCGGAAGGGACTTTCCCGATGAAATGTTGTAGATATATCCACGGCTATGACCGAGATCATAGCTCATCTGGTACTCCGATACACCCTTTTGCAGCCGAAGCTGTGTGATCCTGTTCCTTACAAAATTTTCTGTCATAGCTATATCACCTCTTACTACTATAATACAGCAAAAGAAATCTGCTATACTCAAAGGAAATATGTTGTTTATTCTTGAACAATCTTCTGATATATGTTATAATCAAGATATATTAGATAGTAAGCATAGAAGTATCATTAGAAAGATAAGCAATGACATTTACAGGTGATAGCTATGGAGATATACACTGTTAGTTTCTTTGGGCATCGTTTAGTGGAGAGAGCATCGGAGATACAAGTCAGGCTTGAAATACTCTTGCATGATCTCATAACACAAAAGGAGTATGTCGAGTTTCTCATAGGACGGGACGGAGAATTCGACCTGCTGGCAGCATCGTCAATCAGGCGAGCTGTCAAGCAATACGGCTACGGTAACACATCAATTATCCTTGTA
>JAFWUX010000121.1 GCA_017523995.1 Oscillospiraceae bacterium
CCTCCCAGATAGTCAAGCAGGGATTGCTTGCTGATGAGGATTTTGCCGCGCTCGCCCTCACCTATGCGGATGTAGCGGACACGTCCCTGCGCGACCAGTTTGCGGACGGTATGCTCGGAAATGCCCCTGACCGCTTCGGTGCATTCCTTGATCGTGAGCATTTCCATCGGCGGTATCTTTGCCTGCTTCTCGGCAGGCTCGTCATCAACGAGTTCGGTCAGGAGATCGAGGATGCGGTCAATGACTTCTTGCTGGTTTCGTTTCATTTTGGTTACCTCCCTGAATTTTGATTGATTTGAGAGAACCGCCTCTCATACAGCCCTACAAAAATGCGTAAAAAAAATAGTCTGTTTCCGAAACTTTGTGTATCTGCACAAAACAGCCGGCAACATTCTGTGCATTATGCTTCCGTTTCTTGGATTGAAGCGATTTGCGGCGGCTCTCACTTATATCCTCAAAACTTGGCTGATTTTTTCACTATGGAGAAAAGTTTGGTGTGTTGCACATGCAAATCAGGATATAGCCACTCATTTTTCAGTACAACAGTACAGGAATTTGTTGTATGGTTGTCGGCAACTTGCATCATCTGCTATTTGTATAAAGTTCCTAACATATGTTAAAAACAACTTGAAATGTTGCAAGAAATATGGTATAATAACATAAATGACAATTGCTTTCTATTTTTTGGGGGAGGGTGAAAGAATGCCGCTTACTCATGTTTCCATGTGGACTGACAATGGATTTCAGCCCACAACACCTAATCAAGCCGCAAAGATTCACCCATATGGTGCGTCTTCCAGAAGTGGACTGTTTGTTTGCAGACTTTGCGGACAGTATGTTTCCTTCGTTCAGAATAGTTATAATACTCATTTTTTCAAACATAGCCGCGGAGAAGAAGACAAGGATTGTTCTGAGCGTTCTATAGGTGCATCTGGTTCCGTCACCATCAAAATGAAACAGCAATCACTCCCAATCAGATTAACAGTTCATTCTGCAAATAGTTTTTCTCTTGCTTTGGGCATAGTGTTACCAAGTGGTGCATCACTTCCGAACCAAATAATCCAGATTTCTGCTGAAGAATTCAAGCAGCCTTATATTTTCCGAACGGAACAGCTTGTCGAGGGGAATGTGACTTATCTATCTATACGACAGGATCTTGCTCCGAGATACACATTGACATTGCGCCCGAATACCGACACGCTACTTTCAAAAATGGTCCCTACTGAGGTGGAAGGTATTCCATCCGAAGGCTGCTTGTTTCAAGTCGAATCAGCAGGAAACTGTGGAAAAAAGGTGCCGCAGGGAGCCAATATTCTTGTTCATAAGGATTACTTTATTTTATCATCTAAAGATTTATATCTCTCAGATAGTATGAGCCAAAGTATCCGCTGCGATAAGATATGTAAGTGCAGTGTTCGGTATCACTCTTGGTATGTGTTTCGAGTCAGAGCGCTTCAGTTTAATGAAGTAGCAGCAGAGTACTTTTTACAGTTTCGCTGTATATTGACTGAATCAACTGTATCATTGATACCTGTATGGCCGATTCATCGGAGTTCTCCTTATATCTCTTACCATAATAGCTCCAATATATGGTTTTATCTTGAGGGGCAGGATGTTTCTGCACAAACATATCCATCAGCTTCTATTTTATCATACGAATGTGAGCGAGATTCAGATAGAGTACTGAATGTGTATTGCGGCTCAAGGCAGCAGACCTTACTAGCCGGAAAAAGCAAGATTCTACGATACACCTATCTTTGGCGAGAACAGCTCATCACAAATGCCGAGCAGCCGGCTGTTGCCGTTTCCGATATAAATGGCAATCCACTCCCAATGGGTGAATCCTCTCAGCTGCCGCACAAGCGAATTCTTCGTATTCAGGCACCATTTGACGGAAAAGTATTGATCCGAAAGAACGGACAGTTTCTTGAAAAACGATTCCTGAAATCGAAGGAAGCAGCCGAGGTAGATCAGATTGGTTATGGTACGGAGATTCAGGTCCTGCAAGGATTAGACATAGTATGGAGTATTTGTTTCCGTGCAGAGCATTCCCAATCCGCAAACGATGAATTGACTTACAAACAGCTTTCCCATTGCCGCGGACGAAATGTTCCATTTCCGCATCGTTATGGCATCATAGCGAATTACATTCACGATATGCAAAAAACTTTACAATGGATCAGGATGCACATTCGGAGCGGAATCATTCCGGAAGATGCTTTGAAGATTGTGCAGAAGATGATAAATGAAAAGAGGGACAGTCATGGTTGATTATGAGAACCTCACGCAAGAAGAACTAGCAACACTTTGTAAGTGGATTGGTGAAAAGGCATTTAAAAATGTATTCGAGAAAAATCAGCGTACACTTGTCCGTATTTATCGGGATTGTCGGGTGAAAAAACTCGAAATGGCGCAGATCTGCGATATCGTATATCGAAATCGGGCTGACAAGTTCATAGTGAATTTACTCGACGATTTTTCCCGTCAATTGCTATCCATAAGTAAAAAGCTGACTGAAGAAAAGATCGCTTCGGGCAGCAATACTGAAACCGCCCTGATTGAAGTACTGGCCGAATCACCGTTTCATGAAAATATTCCGCTATATTTCAAACTGCGCGATGAGGAGTATTCAGAAGACTTTATCCGGATGACCACAGCCGCAGTTGCAATTATGATTCGTCAAGCAGAGTCTACAGCGGAGCAGGGTGCGGAACCTGATTCAGAACCGACTGTCAATAACGATCTGCGATCCGAATATGAAGAACAAAACCGCCGCATCGCTGAATTGGAGCAGCAGCTTGACACAAGTCGTTCGGAAACGGAGCAAGCGAAAACTGCGCTGTCTGCATACCAGGAGAAAGAAAAGCGGCTGCATCAAGCACGGCGCATTGTTGAGGATTATGATAACCCGGATTATCAGCATCTTTCAATTTGCAGGTTTTCTGCAAGACGAGCTAGTGAGAACCAACCGCCGTTGCATCGTCTTGCAGATGTAATTGACGGAATAATAGTCCCATTTGAATGTAATCCATTTGAAGCCCGAATATATGATAATAGAGAATGGCTTTATAAAATGGGCGGGCAAGAAAGAGACAATTTCTTTGGAGCATGGAACTGGTCTGCAAGTGAGAATCGAAATGATCCAAGTACGGATTATATTGAATCTACCTTCAACACGGATTGTATTCCGATCGAAATAATAGAAGCGCTTGATTGTAGCACCTGCGAAGAATTGCTAGATTCCTTAAGAAATGGCGTAGCAAACGATCTTATTTATGACCGATTCCTTTGGAGTTATAAAACTGAAAAGGGATATGTTGGATTACTGGTAGAACGTAAGTTTTTTCTCGCTCAAGGAGATAAACTTGTGATATCTTCGGATATTATTGAATTGCCGGTTTATATGATCCAATTTGACGATGTGGTCACACTAGGTAGTAAAAACAAAAAGTTTTTACGTCAGATTGATCCGGGCATCCCCGATGATCTCGTCAAGCTGTACGATCCGATTGATCTGATGCGAAAAATGCTGATTGAACGCGCCAGCTGGTCTGCAAGCAGAACATCCGGCGTGACACGCTCACAATGGCAGCAGTCCCGGTCTTTTTTAGAGAAGATGCCGATAGAAGGATTGCTGGTGGAATTCTGCGGCAAATGCGGCTGTTCAATGGATGATGCGCAGAAGTATTTATCAACATTGATTTCGCAGGCAGATCAGTATCTGGACGGGCAGGATCTTCCGACTGCAACGCTTATTCATGCGATACAGTCTTCTGAGAAATTGTCGGAATACTGTGCCGGCTTGATTCGTGACGATTGGGAGAAAAAGCATTTTCATGAGATGAATGAAGCGCAGCAAGCGTTGAAACAGCTTCAGGGAGAAGTGCTGAGCGAAAAGGCTCAGCTCATTGATGTCCGCAGCAGAAAAGCAGCAATCGAAACCGAACTGCGAGAAAAAGAGGCGCTTGCGGAAGGAGTAGAGAAGCGCATCGCTGACCGGATTGCAGCAGCAAAACAGGATGCCGCACAGTTTATCAGCGATATGGCATTTTGTTCCACAACGGCAGTGTCACAGCAAATCAATACATCCGTTGTTTCAGACGGAATTCAAGCTGAGGTTGACCGGACAATCGTATTAGAAAATCCGGATGATTTGCTCGATCATATGCAGTATGAATTGGGTGCAGCAGGCGTGGATGATGAATACTCTCTGCATCTGGCTGCATTTCTGTATTCGGCATATTGCAATAAAACGCCGCTTCTGCTTGCAGGTCCGAATGCTGCACAGATTGCAAATGCTTTTGCAGTATGCATGACCGGCATGACAGCGGCTGCTGTTGACTGCAATCAGGATTATGCAGCAAACTGGACAGATGATATCGCTGCACAGCATACGGATATTTTAGTATTCCGCAATCCGTTCCGGCATGACTGGATTCATCCGATTCTGGAGCAGCTTGAAACACCGGATCGTTTTTATATACTGCTGCATCCGTTTGCTGAGGATCTCTGCATAGAGCCTGCCGGACTGATGAACTATGTCCTGCCGGTACTGACCGAAGCGTTTGTAACAGGGAAAGCAACCGGCAATTATACTGGGGCTGGATTCTCTGAAAGCTTCGCGCACTATCAGCCGATAAAGCCGGATATTCGTCTGCACTCCGCAGAACTGAAAAAGCTGGTTTCACATTCTATTCTGCGCAGTAACATTCAGCAGATTCTGACCGATGCTCATAAACTTGTACCGGAAATGAACGACGATATGGATATGCTGCTCGGTCTGATTCCGGCTGCATATATTCTCGGAAAAGGAGATACCTTGCTTTCTGTTCTGGAGGATTCGTCATCGGATACAAAGCAATCACAGCGTTTTTTACGCGCAATCATGGGGAAAGATGAATGACACGCTACGGAAATTTGCTTGAAGCAGTAGCAAAAGGCCTTTCAATCAAGCAAGGGGATACGGAAAGCACTGCATCTTATGCATCGAGACTGATATACAGTGCAGTCGGCCGGCTGATGCTTGCGGCATTGCATGACCGGATTGAACGCGAGCCGGGTGATGAAGACATGGTGTCTGTTATGCATCTGAAGCAAAAGAGTAAGGATATTCTGCGTGCATATATCAAGATGTATCCGCATTACCTGTCTATTGAAGATGTCGATCAACTAATCGAATATATATATGATGTATATGCTGCATCCGGTCAGATGTATCATACTTCATATTATGTTTCACCTGCTGCTTATAAAATGGCGTCGAACAATCATGCTGCATTGTATCGTGGGTTATCTCTGAATATTCCGGTTCATATGAGCGGATTGGGTGTGTGGAATCCGACAGAGATTGAAGGGGCTCCAGATGAAATTCGGGAGATGTTCTGCCTGTCCGAGCTGACACTGGAACAGCAATGGAATCAGCTGCTTTCGCAGGCGAAGTGGGCACAATCGGAGCTGTCGGACGGTGTGCAGTATCTGAATACGCACAGTTTTCGGAAAGGATATTGGCTTGACCAGCCTGAAAAGAATGTTCAAATCTCGGTTGCACGCATCGGAATGACCGGTACAGAAACCTATTATCTCTATCGAATTGAGGAAAGAGCACTCTATCTGTCACAGATTCCGTCATGGATGACAGAGGAAAACGGCCAGTATCAAATCATGAATGCCTGTTTATTTGCACAGAACACTTTGCCGCCGATTCGTGTCAGAAATGACGGCTGCATCGTGCATCTGCAAATCAGCTATATCCTGCCGCCTGCGGAGAATACACTGTTGCATTTGTATAGCTGGCCCGCTTCTTATACCAATATTCCGGACAATTTCTCTCGTATCATGTGTACGGAAATATATCAGGCGCTCAAACCTGTTTATGAAGCAATCGGATTTCAATTTCAAGAGGAAGTATTATGACAAACGGAGCAAATTCATTCCACCTTCGGCTAAGGGAAGAATTGGAAAACTACATCAAATCGCAGTATCTTGGAAAGTCAACGCTGCTGCTGTCTGCACTGTCACAGAAACTGAGCGAAAAGGGCGAATTATATCAGGAGCCCTATATTGAATCCTCTCCGGCATACCAGACCGTATTGAACGGTATTCAGCAAGCTGATTTGCCGGACTGGATCAAGGACTTTTTCAAGCGACTTTCTGATGCGAAGCTGGGCGTATTTCCCTCTCCGTTTCAGCATCAGATACAGGCATTGGAAGCCGCTGTTGCAGGCAGAGATCTGTTTGTATCGACCGGTACCGGTTCCGGTAAAACAGAATGTTTTATGTGGCCGCTGCTTGCAAAACTTGCAGACGAGGCAAAGAATCAGCCGACCAGCTGGGAAAAGCGCGGTGTCCGAGTCATGATTATGTATCCGATGAATGCGCTCGTTTCCGATCAGGTGAGCCGCCTACGCCGCTTGATTGGAGATACAGAGGGGAGATTCATGGATATTTTTCATACGGTTTGCGGGAATCATATCCGCAGACCGCAATTTGGTATGTATACCGGCAGAACGCCGTATCCCGGTCGGGATTCAAAGCTATCCGAGGATAAAAAGCTGGTGAAAACACTTGCCGGAATGTGCTTTCCGAAGACAGATGCGGAGCAGGCGTTTCTGGAACGGCTGACCGCCGAGGGTAAAATACCGGCTAAGTCAGATATGCGTGCATATCTTCAAAGGCTGCAGGAAGGCTCCCATATTCCGAATCCGGACGATGCAGAGCTGATTACACGCTTTGAGATGCAGCAGTTCTGTCCGGATATCCTCATCACAAACTATTCCATGCTGGAATATATGCTGCTGCGTCCGTATGAGCGGAAAATCTGGAACGATACAAAAGCGTGGCTGGAATCTGATCCGCAGAACAAGCTGCTGTTTGTGATTGATGAAGCGCATATGTACCGCGGTTCGTCCGGCGGTGAGGTTGCATTGCTTCTGCGTCGTCTGTTCCATAAGCTGGGCATCGGCAGAGATAAGGTTCAGTTTATTCTGACAACTGCAAGTATGCCGAGCGGTACTGCTGAGGAGCGCAAAGCTGTTGCGCAGTTTGCGCAGGAACTGACTGCCGCAGACACATCCGCAGATTTTTGTTTTCTGACAGGAACGCGGGAATCCATGACCGGAAAGCAGAAATATGATATTCCGTTCTCGAAATTTGCCGAAGTATCGGCAGCAAAACTAGAAGGAAGTGCAGATGAACGCCTTTCCGCGCTGAATCAGTTTTGGGAAGGACTGAACGGCTCATCTGCACCATTCTCTGATTTGGATGAAGCTGCAAATTGGATGTATGGGAATCTCATACTTTACAGACCGTTCTTTGAATTGATAGCAGCCTGTCGCGGAAATGCAAAAGCACTGCATGAACTGGCAGAAACGATCTTTCCGGATGCAGCCGCAGAAAATGCTTTGAATGCAGTCAGCATTCTGCTGGCAATCGCACCAATGGCACATGATACAAACGGTGCAATCCTCTTTCCTGCGCGTATGCATATGCTGTTCCGCGGAATCAGGGGAATCTATGCCTGCACGAATCCGGATTGTTCTCATGCACATTCCGACGATCACATGACGCTTGGCGAGGTATTTCTTTCTGACGGCAATCTTGTCTGTCCGCATTGCGGCAGCATGGTATATGAATTGTATAATGAAAGACGCTGCGGAGCGTTATTCTATAAAGGATACATCCTGACCAAAGAAATCGAATCGCAGCCTTATGCATATTTATGGCGATATCCCGGCCAATATCTGGATGATTCATTGAAAGAGATTCATCTGTTTATTCCGGAGAATAGCTATCTTCCCAAGAAGCGGAACAGCGAGGTGAAGTTCCGTGCCTGTTATCTGAATACCAGAACAGGTTTTATCAATTTCCGTGACGATTCAGATGACAGAAAGCCGGGAATCCGAAAGCTGTACTACAGTGATTATCGCACAAAAGGCTGGCCGGAAGTCATTTCCTTTCCGACCTGCCCGCATTGCAATCATCAGCTTGCAAAAGCACAGCTTACTTCATTCAGCACACGCGGAAATCAGTCTTTTTATAATCTGATACAAACACAGTTTCAGCTGCAGCCGCCTGTGCCGGGTAAAGATCACGAACCGGACAGACTGCCGAACGAAGGCAGAAAAGTGCTGCTGTTCTCTGACAGCAGACAGCGTGCAGCTAAGCTGGCAAGAGACATGTCAACCGCATCGGATATTACTGCGGCGCGGCAGATGTTTGTACTTGCAGTTCAGCGGATGACGCAGATGGGCAATTATTCTCTGGAAGATTTTTATGATTTTGTGTGCCAAATTGCAAAAGAGCATCATATTTCTATATTTAGTAATGATGACAGAATGCAGTTTGCAGAGCAATGTGAAACAGCCGAGAAAAACTATCAGCGCAGTATTGCCAGAGGACGGGCATATCAGCCGCGATATAAAATGACCGATGCCCCGCGTTCTATGCAGAAGTTTTTGTTGCAGCTTTTCTCCGGCGGCTATAATACCCTGTATGATTCTGCATCCTGCTGGCTGGAGCCGATTGAAGAAAAGATGTATGATGCTGTCGATGAACTGAGTGATGCCGGTATTGAGGTGTCGGATGATGAATTCAAAGAGGTGTTCCATGCATGGCTTGCATCGGTTTGTGACGGTGAAACCGCTCTCGGTCATAAAATAAAGGATGAAGTGCGTGAAGAAATCAGACCCATGTATTACGGATACGGCTTGAAAGAAAACTGGGATTTCCCGCAGGTCATCAAGAATCTCATGGGATGGGAAAAAGGTTCACAGGCTGCTGATACCTGGAAACGCGTTCTGAAAGAGTATTTCCTTGATCGGTCAGAATACGATCAGAGCAAGCAGTACATCAACATTTCCCAGATTCGTCCCTGTGCTGATGCAGACCATATCTGGTATCGCTGTGAGTGCTGTTCGGAGATTACGCCGTATCTATTGAAAAAGCATTGCCCTTCCTGTGGGGATGGGAATGTGCATCCATTGAATGCACATGATCTTGCAGCATTGGAATTCTGGCGCAAACCGATTGAAGAAGCACAGAATGGGCAGAAAATCCATGTGATTGACACAGAAGAACATACAGCGCAGCTTTCTCATAAAGACCAACGCGATGATCTGTGGTCCCAAACGGAAAAATACGAGCTGCGTTTTCAGGATTTTATTCAGGAAAATGAAACTCCGGTGGATATTCTGAGCAGCACAACGACAATGGAAGTCGGTATTGATATCGGCTCTCTTGTCGCGGTTGGCTTGCGGAATATCCCGCCGATGCGTGAAAACTATCAGCAGCGTGCCGGTCGTGCCGGCAGACGCGGTGCCAGCCTCTCGACGATCATAACATTCTGCGAGGACGGTCCGCATGACACACTGTATTTCAAGAATCCTGTACCAATGTTCCGCGGCGATCCTCGCAAACCTTGGATAGATATATCCAGTGAAAAGCTGTTGTTCCGTCATCTGAGTATGGTGGTATTGCAGGAGTTTTCAGCAACACAGCAAGGCAGTCTTGACAGCATTCCCGCATATATTTTCCTTGATACGATGTTAGAACCCTTACGGGACTATCTGAACCAGTATCGGCTGCCGGAGGATGCACTGCTTCCGGCAGATGCAGCGCCGGATATGCATGCATTCAAGGACACTTTGATGCAATCCTTGCAGAAACTTTCTGAGAAAAGGAATCAGCATCCTGAACTGTTCGGTGTGCCGGAATCGGAAGATGCTGATTCGTCTGATGCAAAGACATTGCTTGATGCGCTTTATGAGGAGGGCATCATTCCGACCTATTCGTTCCCGAAAAATGTTGTGAGCACCTACATTTCCGATTCAAACGGAAAGCTCAAATACGAAGTGGAACGCGGTTTGGATATCGCAATCAGTGAGTATGCACCGGGCAGATCTATCGTTGTTGACAAGAAAACCTATCAGATTGGCGGCTTGTATTATCCCGGCTCTGACCGCAGAAAAGGCATGGCAGAAAGACCAGCGGAAAAGTTCGTGGATGATCCGAACTATATGAAGAAGATTCTGAAATGCCCGAAATGTAAATGGTTCGGGCTTGCAGCGGATCACAACGATTCCTGTCCTTTCTGCGGGAATACACAACTGGAACCCGAACTGCCGATGCTGCAGCCGTGGGGATTTGCGCCAAAGGATGCAAAGGATATTCCGGAAGCACAGCTATCGGAAGAATACTCCTATTCACTTCCTCCGGAATATTCGACATTGCCGGAGCAGGAGCAAATGGAACGGCTTGCAGGATACAGCAATGTACGGATGGCTTCACGCGAAAACCAGCGCATTATCATGATGAACCGCGGTACGGAACAAAAAGGATTCCGTATTTGCAAAGAGTGCGGCGCTGCAATGCCGGGAGATAAAGAGGATGTTCTGAAAAACATCGGTCGCCCGTATCGCTCATGGCTAAAGCTGCCAAGATGCAAACATACAAATTGTGCGCAGGTCAACCTGGGATATGATTTTGTAACAGATATGCTTGTATTGGAATTTGCGATTGATCCGTTAAAGATTGATCTGAGTCAAGATAATCCGTGGAAAGAACGGGCTGCACAATCCCTGGCAGAGGCGCTTCGGCTTGCTGCCTGCAAATTACTTGACATCGAATTTACGGAATTGGTCTCAGGATATCGTATCCGTTCTAATCGGGAAGCTGCATTCATTGATGTATATCTCTA
>JAFWUX010000122.1 GCA_017523995.1 Oscillospiraceae bacterium
CCCAATTATCCCGGCGTTATCGGCATGGGGAAAGCAATGGAAATCCTGAAGGAAGTTGGATTTGACGCGATACAGGAGCATGAGCAGAAGCTGGTCCGCCGGATGATCGACGGACTGAAGCAATTTGACAATGTGGTCATCTACGGCGATACGGAAAACATCACCGACCGTGTGGGCGTCGTTACCTTCAATTTCACGGATATCAATTCTTATTTCCTGGCAGAAAAGCTGACAGAGCTTGGCGGCATCGCAACGCGGCGCGGCGCTTTCTGTGCGCATCCGTATGTATGGCGGCTGCTGGGAATCCCGGATGAAGAACTTGAAAAATATGTGGACTGCGATGCGAGCGGTACCCCCGGTATGATCCGGGTGAGTTTCGGGATCTACAATACCGAAGAGGAAGTAGATGAATTCCTGAGAGTGCTTTCGGAGGCCATTCCTGCTGCGAAAGCTCATGTGGCGGAATTGATTGAGATGATGGGTGAGGAATCCCCGGCTTTCGATCCCTCGCTCTGACAGCCTCCGTAGGATATATGAAGAAACAGTTTGCAAAAGTGAAACGCGAGAAACGAAAGGGAGCATTCGATGAACGTAACAATGGTGATCGGTCTTGTGATACTGATAGGCGGCGGTCTGCTTTACGGCAGGTTCTGCGACAGGGTATTCGAGCCGGATGACAGAAAAACGCCCGCATACACGAATAAGGACGGCGTTGACTATGTTCCTATGAAAAGGTGGAAAAACTCTCTCGTAAATCTGCTCAACATTGCGGGTACGGGCCCCATTCTCGGTCCGATACAGGGCATACTTTTCGGTCCGATCGCGTTGATCACTATCCCGATAGGCTGCGTGATTGGCGGTGCTATGCATGACTATTTCTGCGGTATGATATGCACCCGTGAGGGCGGCATTCAGATGCCGGAGATGATAAAGCGTCACCTGCCCAAAAGCGTATCATGGTTCTATACCTTTTTTATCATGATATTGCTGATCCTGTGCGGAACAGTATTCGTATATACTCCCGGCGACATTGCCGCGACCCAGCTTTTCGGCTTTGGCGGAACGCCGGGTGAAGCATCGACATGGATTATATACGGAGTTATCTTCGTGTATTATCTGATCGCGACCATTCTTCCGATCGACAAGATCATCGGCAAGATCTATCCCATACTCGGCGGCATACTGATCCTTTCTGCACTCGGAATCTTTGCCATGCTGTTCGCGGGCGGTTATCAGCTCGCGGAGATTTTCGGTGACTGGACACTCGGCGGATTTGATTTCGGAGCATATTTTCAAAGTCATCACTTTATCCCATCGTTCTTCGTGACGGTCGCCTGCGGCATCCTTTCAGGCTTCCACAGCACACAGACCTCACTCATCGCAAGAACGATGGAGAGCGAAAGACACGGAAGAATGACATTCTACAATATGATGATCTGCGAGGGCTTTATCGCTATGATATGGACTGCCGGAGCTATGGCGGTCATTGGCCTGGGTGCGAAAAACTCCGGCATTATGATGCAGCTCACCGAGACGGGCTGGGGATATTTCGAGAGCGTTGACGGTGCGCTGCGGCAAATATCTCCCACAAGCGTTGTCGGCGTGATCTGCCGGAATATGCTCGGAGATATTGGCGGCATGATCGCGA
Organism: Oscillospiraceae bacterium; assembly: GCA_017523995.1. The sequence continues at coordinate 1,649 of JAFWUX010000122.1, forward strand.
TCATCGGAGTTATCATACTTCCGATAACCACCGGTGATACGGCGCTCCGCTCGCTTCGTCTTGTTACCGCCGAGACCTTTCACATAAAACAGAAAAATGCGGTACAGAGAATACTGCTCGCGGCTCCGATATTTACGGCCACGCTTGCACTGCTTATCTGGGCGAAAAATGACCCGAACGGCTTCAACGTGATCTGGAAGTACATGGGCTGGGCGAATCAGACAGTCTCGATATTTGCGACCTCTTCGATCATGATCTATATGATGCATCACGGAAAAACAAAGTATGTATGGATGCCTGCGATACCGCTGCTGTTCTATTCGTTTGTGACGACTTCATATCTGTTGAGCGCACCCGAGGGCTTTTCTCTCGATATAACGCTGTCCTACATCATATCGGGAGTATTCACGGGTTTTATCTTTGCGGCAGCGATATACAGAGGAAGCAGAAAAACATTTCAGATAAGAGAGAACAGTATCTGTCTTTAAAGCCAAAGATCAATAAAATTTGATGGAAATCTGATGGATGGGGTGCGATATGATATTCCTGTCCGTTTGGCCGCAAGAACGGATGGGAAGGCAGAAACAGGCGGTTTCCCTGCGCCGCCTCACACAACGCATCTGCAAAGGAGGAAATGCACATGACAAAACGCGTTCTGGCACTGATGACCGCGCTCGCGCTGCTTCTTGGCTGCGCTGCGGCTGAATCCACGTCCGAACCGGCGGAGGGCTTTCACGAAATTGAAATGAAGCCCTATCCCTTCTACCTATTCGAATC
>JAFWUX010000009.1 GCA_017523995.1 Oscillospiraceae bacterium
ATCAGTTCACGGAAATTAACCACCGTTCCTTCCAGGAAATACTTTCCGAGCTCCGGATCATTGATCTCGTGCACAAAACCTTTGTTGGACACCGCCAAGAGCAGGAACACAATGGTCGTAACAGAGGTAGCCCACGCGGGGATGATCTCAAACATCCACATCAGCGCAGCATATGCAAAGATAGCTATCGTGCGCTGCTGAGCAATCGTCAAGCCCTCAATGCCGAAACAGGAAGCCGGCAAGAACCATAACACCAGCACCACCAATGCAGTCAGCGGTGCCAACACATACAGTTTTACGTTAAAATTTTTCATAAATTAACAAGTTAATCATCAATCCAATAAAATCCACTCGCCGTTTTCAATCTTGTAATTATTCGGATTGGCCAAATGGTGAATACGACGCTCGTAGCGCTCTCCACCGTCATAAGCAGTAGTAACGAACGAGTGAATGATTTCCAACGCTTTGTCAGGGGCTACATAACCGGCAGGCAGGCAAAGCACGTTCGAATTAAAGAAACGGCGTGCGTTTTCCGCCATTCGCGGCTCCCAACATATGGTAGCACGTACATGTGGATGGGTGTTAGTCGCCATGCTCATACCATTTCCGGTAAAGCAAAAGCCGAGGCCCAAGTCACATTCGCCTTTCTCAACAGCGGTAGCCATCGGATGAGCGAAATCGGGGAAATCACAGTTTTCCATGGAATTGTCAGATATTGATATTTCATGGGGTTCACCTGCCTTTCTCAGAATTTGTGTTTATTATATGCGCTTTCCGCAGATTTGTCAAGCGGTATTCCTGAATTGTAACCGTTTTGTAGCGGGTCGGTATACAGCTTATGGAATCTCCGGCGTAAAATCAATATACGGATAATCTCCGATCTGCTGTGCAATGACCGTGCGCGCCAGATTGAACCAGCGGCTGCATTCATCGAGAATGATCGCGTCGCCGGAGGCAATGAGCGGCTTTGTTTTCAGGAGCGCATCGACCGGATTCTCGATCAGCACATCGAGATCAAAGGAGATATGCTCTGCCAGTTCAAGGATGCGCTGTTTCAGTCTGCCGGAATTGGAGACCGGCTGATCGAGACAGATCACGGCCTTTGCGGTCCGGCTCGTTTCCAGTGTCCTGAGCAGTGCGGTGATCGCGGAATCGGTCTGCGGGATCAGCCGGTAGGTTCCGTGCAGCCCTGCAAGGTCACGGATCGTGCCGTCCATGCAGTGAAACAGCATCGACTGGGAATAAGCGATCTCCAGTCCGATGATGACATTGAATCCGTCGATCCAGAGCGTTTCGCCGGCAATATCGGTCACCTCGCGGCTTTTGCGTGCGTGTACTGCCGCTTCCGGAGAGAGCGTGCGCGCCAGTGCCAGACGCTGGCGTTCAGAGAACTGATACCGGTCACCGACAAAGCGCGTGACCGGCGTGACAGGATAGCCGCGGTCCAGCAGATAGCAGACCTCCTCTGCGGCCTTTTTCAGCTTCGGGAGACTTTCTGTGCTGAAATCCCGCGCATCTGACGGCAGAAAGCCGCGCTTTGCCTGAACTGACATACATTCACCTCATAAAAATCTTGACAAGACTGTGAAGATATGCTACAATAGGAGCATCGGCAGGCATCATATTCAATCACCGCATACCTTCGGGTATGTTTTTTATTATACAGCAATCCGGCCGAAAAAGCAAGTGCGGCGAATTCACGGGAAGGACATACGGAGGACACATCTTTCTGCTAACATGAAGATACCGGAGGTGAGGCAAATGACATACAGGATCCTGCTTGTGGAGGACAATGTGCAGATATGCAGAATGATCTGCGATTATTACTCCGCGCAGACCGACTGTCTCTGTACGATCGACACCGTGCATGACGGCGCGGACGGTCTGGAAGCTGCGCGCAGCGGCGAATACGATCTGATCCTGCTGGATGTCATGCTGCCCGGTCTGGACGGTTTTTCGATCTGCCGGAGCATCCGCGCGGTATCGGATGTGCC
>JAFWUX010000123.1 GCA_017523995.1 Oscillospiraceae bacterium
TGAAGATATCTGCTTGTCTTTTTGCCATGATACTGCGTTAGAAATCCTTGCCTTGCGTCAGCAAGGCTGCGGCTTTCTGCCTTGTCTCATGACAAAAATCCTGCGCATCTATTCTTCAAGATTTAATTGGTACATCAATAACAGGCGGGAGGAACACGGCGGATGGAAAATTTTGCAGACCTGACAGGGTTCTATACGCTGCTCTGGATCATCCTGCTGCCGACAGCTCTGGCGTTATGGATCGGGAAAAAGATTGCCGGACGAAAGGGCAGGGAAATACTTGCTGACCGTTTGGGCAGGATCAGCCGCATCTGCGCAGTCATCGGTGCGGCGGCGGTGCTGCTTTCAGTATTCTCGCTGATGGGAGGCATGTCTGCGTATTTCGGCAGCGGACACTGAATAAACGGATACATATTTTCGCTTTGCAGGAGGACATTATTCATGCTGATCTCGAAATTTGATACAACGGATATAGAGAAGAAAATCGCAGATTTTGAAAGCAAACACAGCATTTCACTGCCGGAGCAGTACCGCGGCTTCATGCTGAAATACAACGGCGGAGATACGCCGGAAACCGATTTCAAATGCAAACGGACATCCTCGGATGTGCGCGCTTTCTTCGGCATCGGCTGTGATGATTATTACAGCTTTGAGAATCTGTTTGAGAAGGTGCTTGCGTGGTCCGATCCGCTCCCGAAATACATCAAAAAAGGCTTTCTCCCGATTGCGGAGGATTCCTACGGCAACTATATTCTCATCGGGATTTCAGAAGAAAACAACGGTCAGATATTTTTTGCCGATCATGAGAAAGGCGGACGCAGAAAGCTCCTGACAGATGACTTTGCCGGATTCATTCGCTCGTGTACAACCGGTGAAATCGACCTTTCCGATATCGAAACGCCGGAGGCGAAGGAACAGCGCATGATCGCGGAGGGGAAAGGTGATCGCATCAATGATTTTATCCGAAAGATTTGGAAGGATAACTACGAATTGTACAGCAATCTGCATCCGGAGGAAGTTGTATTGTAATCTCCGGATACCAGCATAATTTGAAATACAGAGGTGCATCATGATGAGAGAAAGCGGAATACTGCTGCCGGTCTCGGCGCTGCCGTCCAAGCACGGCATCGGAAAGCTCGGGCAGGCAGCCTATGATTTTGTCGATTTTCTGTGCAGCGCGGGCTGTCACTACTGGCAGGTGCTGCCGCTGACACCGACCAGCTACGGCGATTCGCCCTATCAGTCGCCTTCGTGCTTTGCGGGCAATCCGTATCTGATCGACTTTGATATCTTAGCGGACCGCGGCTGGCTGTCCCACGCGGACTATGACGGCATTGCGTGGGATTCCGATCCGGAGACGATCGACTATGAGCTGCTCTGGCGGCAGGTCATGCCTGTGCTGCGGATTGCGTATCAGAATTTTGCAAAGCGCAAGCCCGCGGCGTTCAAAAAGTTCTGCACGGAGCAGAAGGCATGGCTTGCGGATTATGCGCTGTTCATGGCGCTCAAGGATGCGCATGAGGGCAGAGCGTGGGACGAATGGGAGCCCGAGCTGCGGCTCTGCAAGCGGGATGCGGTCGCGGCGGCGCGGAAGGATTACCGCACCGAGATCGAATTCTGGCAGTTTGTGCAGTTCTGCTTCTTTTCGCAGTGGGATTCGCTCAAGCAGTATGCCAATCAGAAGGGCATCCGCATCATCGGTGATATCCCGATCTATGCGGCATTCGACAGCGCAGAGGTCTGGGCAAAGCCGAAGCTCTTTCAGCTCGATGCGGAGAAAAAGCCCGTCGCTGTGGCAGGCTGTCCGCCCGATTGCTTTGCCGTGACCGGTCAGCTCTGGGGCAATCCGCTCTGGAACTGGGAGGGCATGGCAAAGGACGGCTATGCGTGGTGGCTCGGGCGCATCGGCTTTACGCTGCGGCTCTATGACGTTGTCCGCATTGACCATTTCCGCGGATTTGAGCGCTACTACGCAATCCCTTACGGCGCGGAGACCGCGGAGCACGGCAAATGGGTCAAGGGTCCGGACTATGCACTCTGGAAAGCCGCAAAGGCGGCATTCGGCGAGATGAATGTCATTGCGGAGGATCTCGGCAATATCACGCCGGCGGTCATCCGTCTGCTGAAACGCACCGGATTTCCGGGCATGAAGGTCATGCAGTTTGCGTTTGACAGCGACGCGGAAAATCCCTATCTGCCGCATAATTTTGAGACGTCGAACTGCGTCTGCTACACCGGCACGCATGACAATCACACACTGCGCGGCTGGGTCAAGAGCAATACCGATGAAACGAACGCCTATGCAATGCGCTATCTCGGCGTGAAGAAGCCGAAGAAGCTCCCGAAGGCGGTGCTGCGCGCGGCATGGCGCTCGACCGCAAAGATCGCGATTGCGCCGTTTCAGGATTTCGTCAACGCGCCGCCCTCTGACCGCATCAATACGCCCTCGACACTCGGCGGCAACTGGATCTACCGCACCGATGCATCCGAATTTACACCGAAGCTCGCTGCGAAAATCCGCGAGATGAATGAGACATACGGCAGACTGAATCTGACAGAGGAACAGCCTGCCGATGCGCAGAAAGCGTAACAGAATCAGCGCATACCGAAGTGCATTGTGTATGCGATTATGTAAATAAATAGAAAAACGGCTGTCGGCACTGCCGACCGCCCGATGGAGGTTATCATAATGAGAACAGCAGCAATTTTCAGCGACCGCATGGTCCTGCAAAGAGAGAAACCGATTAAGGTCTGGGGCGACGGAAAAGACGGCAGAACCGTGACAGTCACGCTCTGCGGTCACACCGCCTCGGATACCGTGCGTGACGGAAAATGGTGCGTCACGCTGCCGCCGATGCCTGCCGCAGAGCATCTGACGATGACGATCCGCAGCGGCGCGGTTGAAATCGTCTACCGCGAGATTTCGCTCGGCGAGGTCTGGCTCTGCGGCGGACAGAGCAACATGGAGTTTGAGATCAAGGACGAGCTCAACGGTCAGGCGCTGCTTGAATCCCTGACGCCGGACTGCGGCGTGCGCTTCTACTACACCCCGAAGCAGCGCATGATCGACGCGGACTTCGAGAAAACCGAGCGCAATACCGCGTGGAATGAGGCGACGCCCGAGGCGGCGAAAGCTTGGTCGGCGGTCGGGCTCTATTTTGCGCTGGAGCTGCATCAGAAGCTCGGCGTCACCGTCGGTCTGATTGGCTGCAACTGGGGCGGAACGTCCGCATCTGCGTGGGTTTCGCGCGATGTCCTCGAATCAGATGCGGCACTGCATGCCTATCTTGAGGACTATGACAGCGCCGTTGCCGGAAAGACCGACGCGGAGCTCATCGCTGCCTATGATGACTATATGGCATATCAGGATCAGTGGTGGCAGGCGTATTCCCGTTTGCTCGAACAGCATCCGGAGACGCCGTGGGATGAGGCACTGAAGATTGTCGGCGAGTCGAAATATCCCGGACCGATGGGACCGAAAAACGAGAACCGTCCCTGCGGGCTCTATCAGACGATGCTGCAGAGAGTCTGCCCCTATACGCTGCGCGGATTCCTCTATTATCAGGGCGAATCGGACGATCACCGCCCCGATACCTATGAAACACTGCTGACGGCGCTGATCGGCTGCTGGCGCCGCGACTGGGATGAGCCCGAACTGCCGTTCCTCAATGTACAGCTCCCGATGCACCGCTCCGCCTATGATCCCGATTACAAGCACTGGTGCAGAATCCGCGAGGCGCAGGCGCGTGTCTACCGCAAGCTGCGCAATACCGGTCTTGCCGTGCTGACAGACTGCGGCGAGTTCGACAATATCCACCCGAAGGAGAAGGCGACCGTCGGGCACAGACTGCTGCTGCAGGCGATGTGCGAGGTCTATCACAAAATGCCGCGCGCAAAGGCATCCGCGCCGATGTTCCGCGCCGGTTATCCGCAGGGGAGCAGCTTTGTCATCCGGACAGAGAACGCCGCGGAGGGCTTCCGCCTGACCGGTGAAGCGGTCGGATTTGAACTTGCGGGCGCTGACGGTGTCTTTTATCCGGCGGCGGCTGCCTTTGCGCCGGACTGCATCACGCTGACTGCCAAGGAGGTCGCAAAGCCTGCATATGCGCGCTATGCGTGGACAAATTACATGGAGGTTTCGGTCTACGGCATGAACGGTCTGCCGCTGGCGCCGTTCCGCACCGATCATTTTGCGCTGGGGCAGGAGATCAGTGCGGAGAAGAAAAATCTGCCTTCTGCATCCATGGAGTGAGTGCATCCTGCGCCGGATTCTGCAAATGCCGCAAAATATACATCGAATCCTGCTAAAAAATGCAAAGAAACTTGACAATTACGGGAAAACGCGGTATAATATAATGTAACTCTCTATCAAAAATCATCTCCGGATTCCGGAGAGAAAGGCGTTTGCGATGAAGCGTTTGAAGAAACAAACCATGCAGAAAGATTCTGCCGCATCCGGTGAGAACACGCAGCAGAGGGGATATCTCTTTGCAGGACTGATGCTCCTTGCCGGTATCGTGGTCGCGCTGATCTCTGCTGCGGTGCACCGCAGTCAGTCGGGACAGCCGGTGCTTGCCGCAGCTCCCGATTATGTGACCGACCGTCTGACCATGTGGGCAGGGGCGGAAATCCCTTCACCGTATTCGTTCCTCTATAAGCGCACGAGCATTCTGGTGGACAGCGCACGGTATCTCGAAATCCCGAACACCACTGAGGTCGGCGATCACAATGTCTCGATTCTCGTGCAGCTTAAGGACGGCACCGCACGTACCGAGAACTCGATTCTGACGGTGCAGGAATCCGTCATGAGCATGGAGGCGGGCACGGTCAGCACGGTTGAGGAGCTGCTCGGCGAGAGCTTTGCCGGTGCAACGGTCGATCCGCCGCTTTCGGATTTCACCGAGATCGGCAGCTATCCTGTGACGGTCACGCTGAACGGCAATCAGATTCCGTTCAAGCTGCGTGTGCAGGATACCACGCCCCCGACGGCAGAGATCCGGCAGGATATGACATTCTTCCTCAATCAGGAGGTTGAACCGGAGGATTTTGTCATCAGCTGTTCGGATATGTCTCCGGTTGAATATTACTTCTCCGAGGAGCCGCTGACCGTGACACAGGGCACCAAATCGCTCCAGATTATTCTGGTCGATGCGGCGGGCAACACACAGACCTATGACGTCTCCTACAGTGTCTCCGGCGACGGCGAGGTTCCGGTCTTCAAGGGGCTCGGCACGATGCATACGGTTGCCGGTGTGCCGGTTGATTATCTCTACAATGTACAGGCTGTGGACAGCGTGGACGGCGTCCTTGAGGCGACTGTCAGCGAGCCGCCCGGATTCAACATCAACACGCCGGGTACATACAACATCACCTATACTGCAACGGATTCCGCGGGCAATATCGGCACGCAGAAGGCTGAGCTGCAGGTGCTCTCCGGCTATGACAACGCAAGCACACTCTCCACGGATGACATCATGCGCATGGGTCAGTACATCATCAACGAGCTCGCAAAGACAACATCGCCGGTCGATCAGAAGGCGTTTGCACGCGCGATCTTCGATTATGTCAAGACGCATATCAATTATGTCAACGGCAACAACAAGGATGACTGGCAGGTCTCCGCGGTCGATGCGCTGACGCTCGGCTACGGCGATTCCGCCTGCTACTACGGTCTCTCGCGACTGCTGCTGACCTGCGCAGGCTACGATAACATGATGGTCGGACGGCAGAATCCGAACGCCAATGCTGAGGAGACGGAAGAAGGCGCGCAGACATGGTATGCACCGCACTTCTGGAATCTCGTCCGCGTCAACGGCGCATGGTATCACTTTGATGCATGCCCCTACTGCGGCGGCAATGATTTCTTCCTCTGGACCGATGCACAGATCGACAATTTCTCCGCGATGAACGGAAATTGCTTCGAGCGTGACAAGAGTCTCTATCCCGGAACACCGGGCTGATATATAGAAAATAGAGAAATATAAAAACAAAGGATATGGGTATGGGAATTTTTCGGAAGACCACTGCGGATAAGGTCAGATACCGCAACAAGGACCGCGTTGAGCGCGGTGAGTTCCGCGGGAGCGAAATCACGGAGCTCGAAATGCCGGCGACCATCCGGATCGTCGGTGAAAGTGCATTCCGCGAGTGCAGAAACCTCAAGCGCGTTTCGCTTTCCAATACGCTTTGCGAGCTTGGCGCCTATGCATTCCGCGACTGCGACATGATGGAAAACATTTTGATGCCGGGTGAAATGCGCTATCCGGACGGCAGTGCCGGTATGATCGGCATCGGCTGCTTTGAGGGCTGCGGTCTCCTGCGCGAGATCGTCATTCCCGAGGGCATCGCCGTCATTGATGCAAATGCGTTTCACAACTGTGCGGCGCTGGAATCTGTGACGCTGCCGCGGTCGCTGCGTGCGATCCGGAGCGGCGCCTTTGCAGGCTGCGCAAGGCTCAAAACACTCAATGCGCCGGTTCTGCCCGATCTGATTGCGCTGGACGCATTCCGCGATACACCGCAGCAGGAGCGTATCCTCAGCCAGCGCAAGCCCGTCCTGACGATTATGCATACATCGTCCTTCGGGCTGCCGGAGATCTTTCAGTTCTCCGCATCTGCGCATCTCATCGGCACGGAGCAGACTGACGGCAATATGTCCGTGATGCTCGATGCCTGCGACGAAACCCGCATCTGCTTCCGCATCACGCAGTATAAGCATGCGGGCGGCAGCCATATTGTCCCGTTCAACACCCCGACACGCCTTTTCTATGAGGAGTATGACTGTCAGGGCAGAACCGGACTGCAAAAAGAAGAAATTGTCGCATCCTATCGCTGAAACCAAGCCGCAGTATGTAAATACTGCGGCTTAGCTGTTGGAAGATGTATCGCTTCGCGATGATCTATAATGGGCTCCGCCCAAACCCGCCAAAGGGATACTATCCCTTTGGAATCCCGTTATATGAATCATGAAAGGTATGGCGAGGTTCCGCAGAGGACATTCTATGTGCCATGCTCCCCACATGTCTCTTTCAGAATATAGTTGTATTATATTGAGGCGAATCAATTTCAATAAACGCACTGCGGATGAAGGAGAATGATGATGAACAAACGATTTGGTACAATTTGTTTCCTTGCCGCTGCCTTCTGCACATCGCTTTGCGGCTGCGGAAAAACGGTTAACTCTGCGCTGCCTGAGCATCCGGTCGAGTTCCGCAATGAGACGTTTGTCAATTCGGAGAACAGCGCCGCCGATCAAGCGAAACTTGACGAACTGAGAGCGCAGTATCCCGAATATTTTGAACTGTCATCGTTCAAGGGCATCGAGATTTATGTCTGGGAAACGGCGGCAGAGCGCTATGAATGCGGCTTGATGAGCGGAACGAACCGCAATAAGACGGATTCGGAAATCGCATCACTCAAGCCGCTGACGATTGATGATGCAAAGCTGATTCTGGATTCGCTCGGCGTGCCGGAAGCTGAGCGGATAGTGATACCCGTGGTGCAGAAGAATTCCGGTTATGTGTATGAGACCGATAATGCATATCGGGAAAAGGTGCAGAAGCTCTTTGATGAATGACTTTTCTCAGAAAGGTACTTGCAAATTTCGACAAAATGTGTTATACTAAAATGTAGTTTATCATGAAAGGCGGATTTGGAATGCTGCTGACATTCAAACGGCTGCGCGAGGGCGCGAAAATCCCTGTGCGCGCGACAGAGGCAAGTGCGGGGATGGATCTTTCGGCGTCGCTGACGGAACCGGTTGAGATCCCGCCGCATGAGATTCGCCTGATTCCCACCGGACTTGCCGCCGCACCGGCGCGCAGCGATGTCATGCTGATGCTCTGTGCGCGCTCCGGTCTTGCGTCAAAGCACGGCATCGGAATGGCAAACGGCGTCGGGATTGTCGATGCGGATTATCGCGGAGAAATATGCGTGCCGCTGATCAATCAGAGCGATGTGCCCTTTACCGTCACGGACGGTCTGCGGATCGCACAGCTGATTGTTGTCCCCGTGATTTTGCCGGAGATCGCGGAATCCGATATCCTGCCCGAGACTGACCGCGGCAGCGGCGGCTTCGGCTCGACCGGCACCTGAACCAGATACAGAAAAACAGTAGAACATGAAAAAGAAAGGAAGTCACTATGAAAAACAAGCTCATCTATCTGCTGCTGATTATTCTTGCAATCGTCTTTGGCTATCTGCTCGGACTGCTCTGCGCCGGCATGGACGAACCGATGATCTCGTGGCTCGGCACAAGCCTGAATTTCAGTCTGGAGCCGACAACGGTCGATATGCACGCATTTGCGCTGACATTCGGTCTTCGACTTGCAATCAATCCGATTCAGATTTTGTTTATCCTGCTTGCCATTGTGCTTGCACCGAAGGTCGCAGCTTCGATCAAATAATGCATTCATCACAGTATCGCAGAGCACTCGCTTTGCGATACTGTTGTTTTTGAGGAGGGCTCACGTATGATGCGCTGGGAAACACATGTCCACACAAAAGAGGGGAGTGCCTGCGCGACGGCTTCGGCGGCGGATATGGCGCGCGGCTGCAAAAAGGCGGGTTATGACGGCATGTTCGTCACGGATCATTTTTATCACGGGAACACCTCGGTTGACCGCTCGCTGCCGTGGGCGGAATGGGTGCGGCAGTTTTCACTCGGCTATTATAATGCAAAAGAGACCGGCGACAAAATCGGACTACGCGTCTGCTTCGGTTGGGAGTACAGCTGGGACGGCAATGACTTTCTGACCTACGGGCTGCCGCCGGAATGGCTGCTTGCGCATCCGGAGACGATCACCGCTGAGCCGCTGGAATATCTCAAAATGATTCGTCTGGCAGGCGGCTGCATTGTGCATGCGCATCCGTTCCGCGAGGAGGCATATGTGCCCTATATCAAGCTGGTGCCCGGGCGCGTGGACGGCGTGGAGGTCTTTAACGGCGGCAATCACCGGCAGGAGTACAATGACCGCGCCCGCTGGTATGCCGAAAGCTACGGTCTGCCGCAGACTTCCGGCTCGGATACGCACTGGGCGGATATGTTCGTCGGCGGCATTTTGACCGAGCAGGAGATCACCAGCACCGAGGATTATCCCGCGGTTGTGCGCAGCGGCATCTCCGGTCTGATTCTCCCGTGATTTGAGCGGTATCTCCGATGGATTGATAATGGGGCTCCGCCCCAACCCCCTGCTGGGGATATTATCCCCAGACCCCATTTTGCTATTCACTTTTCACTTTTCTCTATTCATTATTCACTTGTACTTCCGCCCCATATTTATGCTGAAATAAAACGAAGCCGCACAGCATATCGAAAGGTTTGATCAAACTTTTTTAAGCGGTATCACGATGCGATGATTGATAATGTGGGCTTACAGTTTATATACAGATAGAAAACCCGCTCCAATCAGCTGACTGGAGCGGGTTCTATTATGTATGATGTTCCGGCGGATTACTCGTCCTTCTTGCCGCCGAGGATGCCGCCGAGTGCGTCCTTGATCTTGTCGCCAAGACCGCTGACGCCTTCCTTGCCGCCGATCGCTGCCTTGACAGCGTCGATGATCTTCTCGAGCGAATCCTTATCAACTTCACCGACCAGACCTTTGACTGCGCCTGCCGGATCCTTCATGAACTTGTCCTTGAGATCGCCGTCTTTTGTAACCTGTGCGATGATTTTTTCGATTTCTGCCTTAATGTCCATTGGTAATTCCTCCTTTATTTACGGGAAAACGCTTAGTCTTCCTGCATTACTACTTCAGAGTCGGCGTTCTTCTTGACGGACTCAATGCCGTTCAGACAGCCGGAGATCGCCTTGTAGCCTTCGCTGACGGCGATGATCTGTCCGTTTGTCGCCTTGAGACGGAAACGGAACTCACCCTTTTTATCGGTATAGACCTCAAACTTCGGATGCTTCTGCTTCTCGAAGCCCTCCTCGGTCTGGTTCTCGATCGGGGCAGAAGGTGCATTGCGCTGCACGCTTGCGATGCCTGCACGGCATGCTTTCTCAGTCGTATAGACCTCGGAGGTTGCGATGACTTCGCCGTTGCCGGCCTTGAGATCAAACTTGATGCCTGTCTTTGTTTTCTTAATCAGATATTTGCCCATAATATATTCCTCCTGTTTCATGCAGTGATAGATTGCCGGTGTTTCACCGATCAAGTTTATTATACACGAAACTGCACAGAAAGTCAATATTATTTCAGTGATTTTTTACCGAATCACGAAAATTGTCCTTAAAAAAAGAAGCATCCCCGACAGTGAGAACGGAATCGGGGATGCTGTTTTGATTATTCCAGACCGGCAAGATACTGCCGCAGCGAAGGCAGAACCGAAAGCCCTGTCTCTCTGCCGATGCGGTAGACCTCGCGCAGCTTGTCGGGATCATGCGTCAGGTGGCTGACGGGAAGCTTCTGCGGCGGACGGATCACGAATGCCGCACCGCTCTCCTCTGCCGCGCGGACATGCGCAAGCTGCCGGTTATAGATCACATGGCGCCGCTCCATCGCGCGGATGAGATTCGGGTATCTGCGGTAGACTCTGCGGACAATCGGCATCGTGGAATTGGGCTGCTTTTCGTAGTCCGCGGGTTGTGTCAGTATGACGATGTTGCGGTCATAACCCTTGTACTCAAAATATTTCAGCGGAATCGAATCCGAGATGCCGCCGTCGAGCAGATCATACTGTCCTGCGTGGACGATCTGCGAGCAGAGGGGCATGGAAGCGCAGGCACGCACCCATTCGAGCTCCTCGCGGCTGAGCAGGTCTTTGCATTGATGATACACCGCTTTGCCCGTATTGACGTCAGTGCAGGCGATGTAAAACGGGACGCCGCCCTGCAGGAAGGTCTCGTTGTCAATCGGATCGAGCTGCTCCGGAATCGTGTGGTAGCAGAATTCCGCGCCGAAGATATCGCCGGTCAGGAGCAGCGAGGGAATGCTGCAGAATCGCGGATCCCTGATATATCGCAGACAGTAGCGCAGGGCTCTGCCCTTCTGTTTTGTGAGAAAATTGCAGCCAAAGGTCGCACCGGCGGAAACGCCGATCACGCCCTCTGTTTTGATGCCCTCATCGAGGAACACATCGAGGATGCCTGCCGTGAACAGGCCGCGCAGCGCACCGCCCTCAAGCACCATGCCGAGCTTATGCTTCATTGTTTTACTCCGTTTCCTGTGGATTTTGTTTCTGCGGGTGACAAGCGGTCATTTTTTCCATGTCGAGGGGGCAAGCAGCAGGACGATCGGGAACAGCTCCAGTCTGCCGGCGAGCATGTCAAAGATCAGCACGCATTTGGACGGCGTCGAGAACACATCGAAATTCGATGCGGGTCCGACGAGCTCCAGACCGGGGCCGATATTGTTGAGCGTTGCGACAACTGCGGTGAAATTCGTTGTCAGATCGAGCCGGTCAAATGTCAGAATCAGCAAACTGATCACGCAGATCATAATATAAACCGCGAGGTAGACATGCACGGATTTGATGACATCGGCGTTCACCTGATGCCCGTCCATGCGGACCTTTTTGACCTGCCGCGGGTGCGTCATGACGCGCAGCTCATTGACCATATTGCGGAAGAGGATGATGATGCGCGAGACCTTGATGCCGCCGCCGGTCGAGCCTGCACATGCGCCGACAAACATCAGCAGGACAAGGAGCGTCCGTGAATACGCAGGCCACTGGTTGAAATCAACGGTCGCAAAGCCGGTCGTCGTCATCAGCGAACCGACCGTAAAGGCGCTGTGCATCAGCGCTTCGCCGGTGCCCTTGAACATTGCCAGATGCCGGACATTGAGCGTGATGGTCAGGATCGCGAACGCGATGATCCCGAGATAAACCTTGAGCTCATCGGTGAACGCATCCTTGAAGCGCTTGTGCAGCAGCAGGAAGTAGCATGTAAAGTTGACGCCGAACAAAATCATAAACACCGTTATGACATTGAGGCAGAACGGCGAATAGGGCATGCCTGCGGGGTTGCAGGAGAATCCGCCCGTTCCTGCCGTTGCAACGGAAATGTTGATCGCATCAAAGAGCGGCATGCCGCCGATCAGCAGCAGAATGAACTCTGCGACGGTCATGACAAAATAGATGATGTAAAGCAGCATTGCCGTCTGCCGGACGCGCGGCACCAGCTTGCTGACGGAAGGCCCCGGGCTCTCCGCTTTCATCAGGTACATGTTCTGTCCGCCTGCGAGCGGCAGAATCGCCATGATGAACACGAGCACGCCCATGCCGCCGACCCAGTGCGTGAAGCTGCGCCACATCAGCATGCACTTCGGCACCGGTGCCAGATCGTGCAGGATGCTCGCGCCGGTCGTCGTGAAGCCCGAGACTGATTCAAACATCGCATCGACGAACTTTGGGATTGTGCCGGAAATATAGAACGGCAGCGCGCCGAAAAAGCTGAGCACCAGCCAGCTCAGTGCGACGATGACAAAGCCGTCGCGCGCAAAGAGGTTTTTGTTCTTTGGCTTGAACCGCGTGATGATGATGCCGGTGAGCAGCAGCGCCGCTGCAAGGATCGCAAAGAGCAGCAGCTCCGGTTCGTGGTAGACTGCTGCCGTCGCCGTCGGGACAGCCATGAAGCCACCCTCGAAGATCAGCAGGATGCCGAGGATATAGATGGTCATGCGGATATTCATTGCGTTTCAGCCTCCGTCATTGCAGCAGATCGTTCATGTCATGCAGTCCCAGATGATTCGTCACAATGACGACAGAATCCCCTTGCTGGATCGTATCGCTGCCGCGCGGGATCAGCACCTTGCCGTTCCGGACGATTGCGGCGACCAGCACGCCGTCGCGCAGTTTCAGCTGCATCAGCGGTGCGGCGGTCAGCTCGGAATCGGTCTTGACGATGAACTCCGCCGCCTCGACCTTGCCCTTGATGATCTGATAGAGCGTTTCGAGGTTGGTGCCGATTGTCTTGTTCATCGCGCGGACATAACGCACGATAAAGTCTGAGGTCAGGTTCTTCGGATAGATGATCGTATCGAGATCGAGGTGGTCAATGACCGAATCGAAGTCGATGCGGTTGATCTTGGTGACAACCTTTCCGCCGCCGACCGACTTTGCAAACAGCGAAAGCAGGATATTCTCCTCGTCGATGTTCGTCAGGGAGACGAATGCATCGGTCTTGTCGATATTTTCCTGCATCAGCACTTCCTGATTGATCGCATCCGCGTGGATGACGTTGACATTCGAGAAGCGGTCGGAGAGCAGGTCGGCGCGTTCTTCGTCCTTTTCAATGACCGTGATGCCGATGCCGTCCTTTTCGAGAATCTGACAGAGATAATGTGTGATATCGCCGCCGCCCGCGATCAGGACATCATCCACCGGCTTTGCCTTGTAGTTGATGCGCTTGAAGAAGTTGTATGCGCTCTTGGGGTCGGCGATGATTGAAATGACATCGCGCGCCTCAAAGCGGAAGTCGCCGTATGCGATGAAGGCGTCATCATCGCGCTCGATTGTGCAGACCAGCAAATCGCAGTGCAGCTTCGGCGCGATCTCACGCACCTGCATGCCGCAGAGCGGGGAATCCTCCGGCAGCTTGAACTTCAGCAGCTCAATCTTGCCCTTGACGAATGTGTCAATCTTGATCGCCGAGGGGAAGCGCAGCACGCGCGCGATTTCTCCGGCAGCGGCAAACTCCGGATTGATCACCATTGCAAGTCCGAGTTCCTCCTTGAGGTAGCGGACATCCGCATTATACTGCGGACTGCGGACACGGGCGATTGTCTGGCATCCGCCGGCTTTTTTCGCAATCAGGCAGCAGAGCAGATTCCGTTCGTCCGAGCCGGTGACGGCAATCAGCAGATCCGCCTTTTTGATGCCTGCCTCCTCCAGAACAGCGCGCGTCGCACCGTTTCCGGCGACATGCATGACGTCATAGCGCTCGGCGACATCGGTCGCGCGTGCGCCGTTGATATCGACAACGGTGATGTTGTTGCCCGGCTCATTGAGCTGCTCTGTCAGCACTCTGCCGACCTTTCCGCAGCCCACTATGATAATATTCAAAACGCAAAAGTCCTCCTAAAGCATTCTTTAGACGGGGGAAACCGGTTCAGTCATGGCGTTCGGCTTTGTTGCCGAAGGTCTCGCAGAAGCGCGCCGAAAAGGACGGCTCGCGCCCTGCCGCATAGAGATGACCGGTATCTCCGAAGGTGTTGATCCGGAAGGATGCGATGCCTGCTCTGCGCTCCTCCGTTGATGCGACCGTGATCGCCGTCGGGGCGGCACAGAAGCCGTGCCACAGCACCATCGGGGATGCCCTGATCAGGTGCGCAAGCATGACGCATTCCACGCCGAAGTGACAAAACAATACAATTGTATCCGTATTGGGACGCGCTGCGCGGTAATAATTGCCTTCGCGGACATAGCCGTGCTGTTCGAGCAGCGCATCAAGCCCCTGATACACGCGCTGTGCTTCATCGCCGACGCCGTATTCGCGCATGACCGCCGTTTCCGCCCATTTGTCCTTGTCATAATAGGCGGGATCGGCTGTCCAGCAGCCGGGGAGCCAGTCCCACGGCACGCGGACATCGCCGGTATCGGGATGCAGGATCGGTGCGTGGAATTCGCGCAGCCACGGCAGCGTTTGTGCCTCACGCCCGAGCGCCTCCAGTGTATAGCGTGCGGTATCCTGCGCCCTGCCGAGCGGCGAGACATAAAACGCCGCGATATCCGGATGCGCTTTGAGCCGTTCAGCGGTACACTGCGCCTCGATTTTTCCGGTTTCGGTCAGGGTATCGTGTTCGTAGTCCGGATCGCCGTGCCGGACAATCATCAGCTTCATTGTTCACCACCAGTTTGTAAGCTCAAAATGCCATTCGTATTGCTCCGGATGCGCTTCATAATCATCTGCATCCGCTTCGGTCATATGTTTCGGCGCATCGCTGGAGAAGCCCCAGGGCTGCGGCTGCAGTACATCAATGATAATGTTGTGCACCGCTTGGGCAAGAAACAGATTCTGCTGCTCTGTGAACAGCGGATGATCGGCGGGAACGGGGTTTTCGAGCCACGCTTTTGTTTTCGCGTCATCCGGTGCAAGATCGCAGCGGCTCAGCAGATAGCGGTAGATCGGCAGGAGCGCATCAAACGGCACATCCATCCTGCCGGTGTTTTCATCATAAGAGGTTCCGCAGCAGCGGTTGAGCGTGTCGATCACGCCGTGCATAATGTCATGGTCACCCGACCGGAACACATGGAATTTCGGGCTCTCGCCCTTCAGCAATTTCGTATGCGTGACGGGTTTTCCGTCGGATTTCCGGCGAATCTCCGCCCACAAATCAAAATCCAGTCCCATTGCATCTCCTCGTTTTCTGCGGCGGCTTCTTTCGGGGTGTTGTGTTCATACTTTGGGGGAGCGGGATGTATCTTTGAAGCACTGTGTGCTCCGGACGGGCTGCCGGAGCTGCACAGTGTTCTGCATGTGAATCAATAGGCGCTGCATTCCATTGCTTCCGCCTTTGCGACGGCTTCTTCCAGCGTCATATCATAGAACAGACCTGCGGCAAAGATTCTGCCAGATTTCGGCTGCTCGATGAATGCGCCGACGATCACGCCCGGAATTGCGCTTTCCGGTGCGTTCGGTGCGTTCGGACCGCCGAGGTCGGTTCTGCACCAGCCCGGATCGGTCAGGTTGATTGCGACGCCTGTCCCTGCGAGTTTGGAGCCGAGGTCGATCGTGACCTTGTCAAGACCCGCCTTGCTCGCGGAATAACCTGCCTGCTCCGGTTCGAGCCGGATGCCGCTTGTCGTGTTGACAACTCTGCCGAATCCGCGCTCGATCATCTTCGGGATGAAGTGATAGCAGATCATCATCGGTGAGATCGTGTTGATCTGGAAGCTCGTGACATAGTCGCTGACCGGTGTTTGCCAGTAGTCGGTGCGGTAGGCGATCTGTACGCCTGCGTTGTTGAGAATCACATCGACCGGCACGCCCATGGCGTCGATCTCCGCGATTGCGTGCTCGACGGATTTTGCATCGGCAAGGTCGCAGGCGGTTTCTTTGACCTGCACCTTTTCAGAAAGTGCCTTTGCGAGCGCCGCAGTGTGTGCGGTGTCGCGGCTGAGCAGGATCAGATTACATCCCTGCTCTGCGAGTGCCTGCGCAGCAAGCTTTCCGATGCCGCGGCTGGCACCGGTGATCAGTGCCCATTTACCTTTCAGGTTTAACATACTTTCCCTCTCCTTTTTTCAAGTTGCCCGTAGCCGGCAGCAGTCCGTAACACATACTGCCGTACATTATATCATACCACAATCCCATAAAAAAGTCAACCGGGCAGTGCCCGGCTCCATCTGTCTACAGCTGCCGGAGAACCAGTCTGCTTTTCGAGCGACGGGCTGAGGAGATTCCATTTTCAAATCTGTCCGCGGAGCGGACACCGCAACTCCTCACTTCTCACTCCTATCTCCTCACTCTATTATAAATCTTCCGCGGCGCGGACACCGCAATTTCTCATTTGTAATTAACACATGTAGTTTCTGCTTGACTTTCGTTTGATATTGTGCTAAAATGATAACATAACTATCATATGTGTACGGCATATGCTGACGGGAAGGAGTTAGATCACCAATGGCACTACGGAAAATCACGGCATTTCTCAGTGCTGCGGCAATGCTGCTGACGGGCGCAGTCCCGGCAGTGACGGCATCCGCAGAGAGCGGCAGGACATTCACGGTCGGCTTTGACGCGGAATTTCCGCCCTATGGCTATCAGGACGATTCCGGCGAGTATGTCGGCTTCGATCTCTCGCTTGCGGAGGAGGTCTGCAAGCGGCAGGGCTGGGAGCTGAAAAAAGTCCCGATTGAATGGAACTCCAAGGATATGGAGCTCAAGACCGGCGCAATCGACTGCATCTGGAACGGCTTTACCATCAACGGCAGAGAGAATGACTATACATGGTCGGAGCCCTATGTCGATAATTCGCAGGTCGCGATCGTCCGCACGGAATCGGAGATCAATCAGCTCAGCGATATGAAGGGGAAGATTGTCGCTGTGCAGACCGACAGCTCCGCGCTTGCCGCATTCACCGGCGAGGACGCGGAGGAATCCAATATCGAGCTTGCAAAGAGCTTCAAAGAGCTGCAGCAGGTCGGCGATTACAACAGCGCGTTCATGAATCTCGAGAGCGGCGCGGTCGATGTCATCTGCATGGATATCGGCGTTGCGAACTATGAGATTGCGGCGCGCGGCGGCGAATTCCGCATGCTCGAGGAGCAGATTTCCTCGGAGGAATACGGCGTCGGATTCCTCAAGGGCAACACCGAACTGCGCGATGAGGTGCAGGACACGCTCTATGATATGGTGCGCGACGGCACATTTGCAAAAATCGCCGCCGACTGGGAGCTGACCGACTGCGTCTGTCTCACCGCGCCGGATGCTGACACGGAGACGGTCGGGGAGAGCAGAACATTCACCGTCGGCTTTGACGCGGAGTTCCCGCCCTACGGCTATCAGGATGAATCCGGCGAATATGTCGGCTTCGATCTCTCGCTCGCAGAGGAGGTCTGCAAGCGCCGCGGCTGGACGCTCGTCAAGCAGCCGATCGACTGGAACTCCAAGGATATGGAGCTCAAAACCGGCGCAATCGACTGCATCTGGAACGGCTTTACGATCAACGGCAGAGAGAACGATTATACATGGTCGGTTCCCTATGTCGATAATTCGCAGGTTGTGGTTGTCCGCAGCGATTCGGATATCAAGGCGCTGAACGATCTTTCCGGCAGAACCGTTGCCGTGCAGGCGGACAGCTCCGCGCTTGCCGCATTCACCGGCGAGGATGCCGAAGAAGCAAATATCGAGCTTGCAAAGAGCTTTAAGGAGCTCCAGCAGGTCGGCGATTACAACAGTGCATTCCTGAACCTCGAAAGCGGCGCCGTCGATGCGATCTGCATGGATATCGGCGTGGCGAATTATGAGATTGCTGCCCGCGGCGGCAAGTTCACGATGCTCGATGAGCATGTCTCCTCTGAGGCATACGGCATCGGATTCCTCAAGGGCAATACAGAGCTGCGCGATCAGGTGCAGGAAACGCTCCTGACCATGCTCGATGACGGCACATTCGCGAAGATCGCAGCAGAATGGGAGCTCTCCGACAGCGTTTGCCTGACACGCGATACCGAGACAAAAACCGAGACCGCCGTGCAGGAGACACCGTTCGGCGAAAAGCTCGCGGGCATCTGCAAGCAGCTTTTGAAGGGCGTCGGTGCATCGCTGGCAATCTTCTTCCTGACGCTGCTCTTTGCGCTGCCGCTCGGTCTGCTGATCGCCTTCGGCAAGATGAGCAAATTCAAGCCGCTCAGCTGGCTCGTCACCGTCTATATCTCGATTGTCCGCGGCACGCCGCTGATGCTGCAGCTTCTGGTTGTGTTCTTCGGCCCGTATTATCTGTTCGGCGTTTCGACCACGGCATCGTACCGCTTCTATGCGGTCATCATCGGATTTACGCTCAACTATGCCGCGTACTTCGCCGAGATCTACCGCTCGGGCATTCAGGCGGTTCCGAAGGGACAGCACGAGGCATGCGAGATTCTCGGCTATTCCAGATCGCAGAAGTTCTTTAAGATCGTGTTCCCGCAGATGGTCAAGAATATCATCCCCTCGATCACGAACGAAGTCATTACGCTCGTCAAGGATACCTCGCTTGCTTTCGCGATCTCCTATACGGAGATGTTCACGCTGGCAAAGCAGGTCGCGGCGGCACAGGCAACCATTATGCCGCTGTTTATCGCAGGCGTGTTCTATTATGTGTTCAATGCGGTTGTCGCGTTTGTCATGGACCGCATTGAGAAGAAGCTCAACTATTTCAGATAAGTGAGGTGACAGCAAATGAATAATCTGCTTGAAGTCAAGAATATCAAAAAGAGCTTTGACGATCTCGAGGTGCTGAAGGATATCAGCATGACCGTCGGCGAGGGCGAGGTTGTCTCGATTCTCGGACCCTCCGGCTCGGGTAAATCGACGTTTCTGCACTGCATCTCCATGCTCGAAACGATCGACGGCGGCACCATGACCTACTGCGGAAAGGACGCGGTCAAAACTGTGGACGGCAAGCCGCAGTATGTCGGGAAATCCGACCTGCAGGAGATCAAGCACACGTTCGGGCTGGTCTTCCAGAATTTCAATCTGTTCCCGCATTATTCGGTGCTCAAAAATATCACGGATGCGCCGATCCATGTCCTCAAGCGTGATAAGGCGGAGGTCATGAAAGAGGCGCAGGTGCTCCTGAAAAAGATGGGGCTTTCGGATAAGGGTGATTATTATCCCTATCAGCTTTCCGGCGGACAGCAGCAGCGTGTCGCGATTGCGCGGGCGCTTGCGATGAAGCCGAAAATGCTGTTCTTCGATGAGCCGACCTCCGCGCTCGATCCGGAGCTGACTGCTGAAATTCTCAAGGTGCTCAAGGAGCTCGCGGCAGAGAAAATGACCATGCTGATCGTCACCCACGAGATTGATTTTGCGCGCAGTGTGTCGAATCATGTGGTGTTCATGGACGGCGGCGTGATCGTTGAGCAGGGCGACCCGAAGGACGTCATCGACAATCCCTCCAATGACCGCACCCGCGCCTTCCTCAAGAAACTCGAGCAGTGAAGGCGGTATCGCTCCGCGATGATTGATATTGGGCTCCGCCCAAACCCGCCAAAGGGCTATTAGCCCTTTGGAATCCCATTTTATAGATAATAATATGAGCAAGCCGCCAAATCAACGCAATTACGCAGATTTGGCGGCTTTTCCATATCATGATACAAACATGGGGTCTGGGGTCAATGACCCCAGCGGGAGTTTGAGGCACAGTTTGCGCAGCAACACTGTAAGTCCTACATTATAAATCCATCGGAGATACCTTATCTCACTGCTGCGGGTAGTCCTCGGGGAGAATGGTGTAATCGAAGTTGAGGAATTCGCCGTAGCCCATTTCAATTTCCTCTGTGAAGTCCGGATAGAACTCGATTTTGGAAATCTTCCAGTCGAATTTGACGCCCTGCTGCGGCATGTACTCAATATAGAGTAGACCGTCTGTGAGGAGAAGTTCCTGCATGAAGCTCTTGTGATCAGCGCGCTCCTCCACTTTGCTTGTGAGCGGTTCCAGTTCTTTGATCTTCGCGATCGAATCGCCGACCTGAACAGATGCGTAATCGCTGTAGGAATGCGTTTTGGAAATCCACATGCTGTGCGTGATGTTATCATCGCAGAAATAGGTGTAGAACAGTCCGCCGTTTTCAACCGGCTGCACGGTATACGAACGGTGTTCATCCATCTGGCGCGTGACCTGCGGTGTCAGCTTGCTTTTGAATGTCTCCTGCGTTGCGGTGTCCGGCACTGCGGAATTGTCCTTCCAGTGGAACATCATGAATGCGTCATCCTGCGGCAGCAGAACGGGGCTTTCTGTGACGGCTGTGGTTGTGGCGGTTGTCTCTGCAGCGGTTTCCTGCGTGACAGTTGTTGCGTCAGCGATCTGCTCCGCAAAAACATCTTCATTGACGCATGTCATACCTGTGAGGTCAATCTGTTTGACAGGTGCCGCATCGTCCTCAAACTGCATATTTTCCGCGATGACAAAATCCGTGAGATTTCCGTTTTCATCATAGCCGAAATAGCGCATCAGGATGCCGGTTTCCTCATCGACATAGAATACGAAATCCTGCACATGGAGGTTTTTGCCGTAGCTGCCGGTCAGTTTTCCGGTGATCTCCGCGCAGACTCTGCCGTTGATCTGATCCTTGCCGGTGATCTCCCAGTTTTTGAAATTGTTGAGGTATCCGAGAATGCGCTCCTCGGAGTGCAGTGAATTTTTAGCAAGGTCGAATGCCGGTTCACCGCGGAACTGCCACTTGTCAATCTCCTCAATATTGGTCTCATGATCAGAAGTTTGTTCGACCGGTCCGGGAATATCAATGCGGTGATTATTATAATGACTGATCTCATAGGAACTGCTGTCCAGAATATCATAGCATATATCATCCTGAACAGCATAGGTCATGCTGCGATTAAATTGCAGTTTCCCGAGATTCAGTTCGCGCAGGGTTTCCATATCGGAACCTGCGTAAAGCTTGGTATCCTCATAGAATGTGCCGCGATTGAGGTTTGTCTGGAAATCCGAAACCAGCAGTTCACAGCGCGGCTCTGTACCTTCAAAATAGTAATTCGACACATAGACCGTACCGGAGACGCGGCTGAAATAGTCGAAGCTGTTGCACATCTTATAGAAGATGCCGTCCTGCGTGGACATGTCGCATTCCTTCGGGTTGATGACAAAATTTTTCCAGATTTCCGGTGTGCCGATTGTATCCTCTCTGCACCATGTCAGGCGATTGACCAGATCATCGCCGTCATGCTGTGCGGCGCGGCGGATTGCCTCAACCGCCTCCTGCGGAAACTGATAAATCGCGCCGTGATCTGCGTAACCGTCCGCCGAGACACGCACAAGATCATTTGCGAACACGGTCAGAACAAGCCGCTCGGGCTCGTTTTCATCGTAGGCATAGAGGGTAATGCGCTCGCCGTCTGGGATTTCGGTACTGTCATCCGCTCGGACGCATTCCTTATCCATGAGCGCAGTTGAAATGGCGGTCTGTTCCTCTTCGGTCGGCGTATAGGCGCAGGGCGCGTATGCAGGTGTCATAATGCGCATGAATGCAGTCCGAAGATGATCGTCAAATTCAATGCTTGATCCATAGAGGTTATCAGAGGAAGCGGTGCTGCTGTCGGTGATTTCCTCGATTTCCGCCATAGACTCATTTGCGGTCAGCGGGGACTGATGCAGCTTCGGCAGGAAAATGACCGCCGCAAGACCTGCGCAGCAGACCGCCGCGCCGCTGACGAGTGCCGGCATCCATGATCTGCGCTTTGTATGTTCGGCGCTCGCTGCACGGGCATCCGCCTTCTGCTGGTAGCGCGGGGAGATATCGCGCATCATTGCTTTGAGTTGCTTATTTGTCATAAGAGTCCCTCCTTTTTGAGGTAGGCTTTGAGTTTCCGGCGGGTCTGCATCAGTGATTTGCGGACATGTGCGCCGGAGATTCCGAATTTTTCAGCGATCTTGCGCGGCTGACTTTCATTGTGCCAGCGCTCGGTGAAGATCGTCTGTGCATCGTCTGAGAGTGTATCCAGAAAGCGCTCGACGGCTTCGGTGAGTAATCTGTGCCCGATCGTATCCTCGACCGTTTCGCCTGCACGGAGCGTGTCGCCGACATCCTCGAGGGAGGCTGTTGTCTCACCGCCGCCGCGCTTCTGCGCCTGCTGTCTGCGGATGCGGTCGAGCGCCGTGTGCTGCGTCAGGGTGATGATGAACGCCTCGAGATTCTGTGGCTTTGCCGGAGGAATCTGCTGCCAGAGCTTCATCAGCACATCGCTGACGCACTCCTCCGCGTCCTCATGGGAATGTAAATACCGGTTTGCCGTTCTCAGACAAGCCGCGCTGTACCGTTCAGATACAGCCTGCACCGCACGTTCATCACGCGCCTGAAACAGGTCAATGATCTGATCGTCTGTCATGTTTTTACCGCCTTTCGTAGGGGGATCCCTCTGTCTGTGCAGACGCAGGAAACATCATTTTGTTCCGTTCGTGCTGCAATTTTGCTTTTCTAAATCCGGTTCAGAATCGCGGACACAGGTTTTTGCCTGCCCCCTCTGTCTATGCAGACGCAGGAAAAATATTTTTGTTCCAGTATATTATAATCTTTTTCTGAAAATATTTCAATAGCCGGCAGAACCGGCAGTCATTTGTCTACAGCTGCCGGAGAACCATGCTCCGTTTCGGCAAAATGGGTTGAGAATACGCAATACCCGGTATTTATGAGAATTGGAACAAAAAAGAGCCTTTGCTCAATAGCAGATTGGTTTTTCGGCAGCTATAGAAAGATGGCGCCGCGCACTGCGCGGGCTTGACTTTATTGCACATATACTGTATAATAGTATGGGTTTTTATGAGAAATTGCAAACGGAGATGATCTGACAAATGAAAAAGCTGCTGCGGTATCTCGCAGACTACAAAAAAGAATGCATCTTAGGCCCGCTGTTCAAAATGCTCGAGGCGACCTTTGAACTGTTCGTCCCGCTCGTCGTCAAATCCATGATCGACAAGGGCATTGCGAACGGCGACACGGGCTATATCATCCGCATGTGCCTGCTCATGGCGCTGCTCGCCGCAATCGGTCTGACAAACACCATCTTTGCGCAGTATTTTGCCGCAAAGGCGGCGACCGGCTTTTCCGCAAAGCTGCGGCACGCACTCATGGCGCATATCCAGCGCATGACCTATACTGATCTTGATACGCTCGGCACCTCGTCGCTGATTACGCGCATGACAAGCGATATCAACCAGCTACAGACCGGCGTCAATCTGACCATCCGGCTGCTGCTGCGGTCGCCGTTTATTGTGTTCGGCGCGATGATCATGGCATTCACCGTTGATGTCAAGGCGGCGCTGGTGTTTGTGGTCGCGATTCCGCTGCTTTCGGTTGTGGTGTTCGGCATCATGCTGCTGACAATCCCGATGTATAAAAAGGTGCAGGAGCAGCTCGATACCGTCACCGAGACAACGCGCGAAAACCTGACCGGCGTCCGCGTGATCCGCGCATTCCGGAATGAGGGCGCCGAGACGGTCGAATTCCGCGAGGAAAACCGGATGCTTGTCGCGATGCAGAAATCCGTCGGCAAGCTCTCCGCGCTGATGAATCCGCTGACCTATGTCATTGTCAATCTCGCGGTGGTCGCGCTGATTTATGTCGGGGCGCTGCGCGTCGATGCGGGCATGCTGACGCAGGGCGCGGTCATTGCGCTCTATAATTACATGTCGCAGATTCTCGTTGAACTGATTAAATTTGCAAACTTTATCATCAGCGTGACAAAGGCGGTCGCGTGCGGCAACCGGATTGAGGCGGTGCTGGAATCCGGCACGCTGATCCCTGCGGATGATTCCGAGCCGCAGATTCCCGATGCAGACCGCGGCAGAATCACCTTTGATCATGTAACCTTTACCTATGAAAATGCAGCAGAACCGTCGCTTTCCGATATCAGTTTTACGGCGGAGCGCGGTGATGTCATCGGCATTATCGGCGGCACGGGCTCGGGCAAATCGACGCTTGTCAACCTGATCCCGCGCTTTTATGAGCCGACCGAAGGCAGCATCACAATTGACGGCATCCCGAGCGGCGATTTTCCGCATCATGCGCTGCGCAGACGCATCGGCACGGTGCCGCAGAAGGCGGTGCTGTTCCACGGAACAATCCGGCAGAATCTGCAGTGGGGCAATCAGAATGCCACGGACGAAGAACTGGAATCCGCGCTTAAAGCCGCGCAGGCGCTCGATGTTGTCCGCTCGAAAACGGACGGGTTCGACGAGATGATCACCGAGGGCGGACACAACTTTTCCGGCGGACAGCGGCAGCGCCTGACCATTGCGCGCGCACTCGTCCGCAGACCGGAATTCCTGATTCTCGATGACAGCGCCTCGGCGCTCGATTACGCAACCGATGCGGCACTGCGGCAGTCCCTCAAAGAGCTGCCCGACCGCCCGACGGTGTTCATCGTCTCGCAGCGCACCGCGTCCATTCAGCATGCGGACAGAATTCTCGTGCTTGAGGACGGTCAGCTTGCGGGCATCGGGACGCATGCGGAGCTGCTGGAATCCTGCGCGGTTTATCAGGAGATTTATGCGTCGCAGTTCCCGAAAGAGGAGGTGGCGCACAATGGCTAAAAAAGAACAAAGCGTCCGCATGGAGACGATTAAGCGTGTGCTGCACGATCTTGCCGGATATAAAATGTGGCTCATCATGACGCTGCTGCTTGCGGTTGTCACCGTTGCGCTGACGCTTTATGTCCCGATTCTCATCGGGCACGCGATTGACCGCATCGAATCGGCGGGCAATGTCGATTTTGACGCTGTGACGCGCATTCTGCTGACAATCGGCATTTCGGTTGCCGTGACTGCGCTTGCACAGTGGATCATGAGCATTGCGCACAACAAGATCACCTATGAGGTGATTGAGGACATCCGCAACCGCGCGATTGAGCGCATCGAGCATCTGCCGCTTTCCTATCTCGACAGCCACCCGACCGGCGTGACCGTCAGCCGCATGATCTCCGATGTCGATCAGTTCGCGGACGGTCTGCTCATGGGCTTCACGCAGCTGTTCACCGGCGTTCTGACCATCCTCGGCACGCTGATCTTTATGCTGACGATTCATCCGGCGATCACGGTTGTGGTGATTGTCATGACGCCGCTTTCGCTGTTTGTCGCGGCGTTCATCGCAAAACGCACATACTCGATGTTCCGCGTTCAGGCGGAGACGCGCGCGGAGCAGACCGCGATCATCAATGAGACCGTGACGAACCAGAAGATCGTGCAGGCGTTCAGCCACGAGGCGGAGACTATGCGCGACTTTGACGAGATCAACGGGCGCCTGACCGAAGCCTCGCTCAAGGCGACGTTCTACTCCTCACTGACGAATCCCTGCACGCGGTTTGTCAATGCGCTGGTGTATGCGGCGGTTGGGCTGACCGGTGCGCTTGCGGCAATTCGCGGCAGCATCAGCGTCGGACAGCTCTCGTGCTTCCTCAGCTACGCAAATCAGTACACCAAGCCGTTCAACGAGATTTCCGGCGTCATGACCGAGCTGCAGAATGCGCTTGCCTGCGCGGACCGCATCTTCTCGCTGATCGACGAGCCGATCGAAATCCCGGATGCGCCCGACGCTTTCGAGCTGACCGGCGCAGAGGGCGCAGTCCGCTTTGAGGATATCGCGTTCTCCTATGTGCCGGAGCGCCCGCTGATCGAGCACTGCACGCTCAATGTGCAGCCCGGACAGCGTGTCGCGATTGTCGGCCCGACCGGCTGCGGCAAGACCACGCTCATCAATCTGATTATGCGGTTCTATGATGTCAAAAGCGGCGCAATCCGCGTGGACGGGCATGATCTGCGCGATGTAACGCGGCACAGTCTGCGGCAGAATATCGGCATGGTGCTGCAGGAGACATGGCTCAAGGGCGCAACCGTCCGCGAAAATATCCGCATGGGCAAGCCTGATGCAACAGATGCCGAGATCATCGAAGCGGCAAAGGCGGCGCATGCGCACAGCTTCATCAAGCGCCTGCCGCAGGGCTATGATACCGTCATCAGCGACAAGAGCGGTGCACTCTCGCAGGGACAGCGGCAGCTGCTCTGCATCGCGCGCCTGATGCTCTGCCTGCCGCCGATGCTGATTCTCGACGAGGCGACCTCCTCGATCGACACGCGCACCGAGCTGAAAATCCAGTCCGCATTCCGGAAGATGATGCAGGGGCGGACATCGTTCATCGTTGCGCACCGGCTCTCGACCATCCGCGAGGCGGATCTCATCCTCGTGATGAAAGAGGGTCATATCATCGAGCAGGGAACGCATGAATCTCTGCTGAAACAGGGCGGATTTTATTCGGAGCTCTATCAAAGTCAGTTCGCTGACAGTGCAAAAATCAACGTAAATACGTCGAATCAATCACAGAAATAAAAAATGATATGCCGAATCTCAAAAATGTGTAACCTTTTCCGGAAAAAGCGGTCATAATGAGTGAAGGCACAAACGCGAAAGGCGGTGGATGCCACGGAAGACGAAAAAATTGTCTTGATGTTTGAAGAACGGAATGAGCAGGCGCTGCGCGAAACGACCGGACGTTACGGCGCGCTCTGCCGGTCAGTTGCACGCAATATCCTCGGCACGGAGGAGGATGCGGAGGAATGCCTCAACGATGCACTGCTCGGCGCATGGAACGCGATCCCGCCGGCTCATCCTCTGAACTTCGGTGCGTATTTTCTCACGCTGGTACGTAACTTTGCCCTCAAAAAATATGCAGCGGCACACGCGGAAAAGCGCGGCGGCGGTCAGATGCCGGCGGCGCTCTCGGAAATCTCAGAGATCATTGCTTCACACGATAACGTGGAGCATGAGATCGACCGGCGCGCGATGCTCGATGCAGTCACATCTTTTCTCGGGACGCTCCCTGAACATCAGCGCAGTTTGTTTGTCCGGCGCTATTATCACGCATCTCCGATTGCAGAACTCGCAGAGATGTTTGATATGTCGGAGAACAATGTGAAGGTCACACTGTCGCGCATCCGGAAACGGCTGTGCAATTATCTGCGGAAGGAGGGATTGCTGTGAAAGAGCTTGAATTCATGGAGCTGCTCGGAGATCTTCCCGCAGAATTTATTGATGCGGCATCCAATCCGAGACAGAAGAAACGGAGCTTTGCATGGCTGCGGTACGGCGTACCCGCCATGGCAGCCTGCATTGCCGTCGTGATCTTTGCAGCGGTCTATCCGCGGCTGAAATCGCCGGAGATTCCCTCCGTTGGGACGGAACCTTCCGTCACTGTGATGACCGTCACAGGCGATTTTTCGGGAGAAGCAGGGACAACTGCCCTGCCGGAAACCGATGAAAACGGCGACACCAAAGAGCCTGTCCATTCGCAGACGGCATCCTCCGGCGAGACACAGACCCTCACGCAGTCCGAGGCGGAAAATCCGCAGAAAACAGAGGAATCCGGCACCGAACACGAGGAGCAGGGCAGTGCACATCACGGGCAGCCCGATCCGCAGGAAGGAACCGAAAAGTCCGGTTCTTATGCCGTGACAACCGTGAAAAACGGCGCCACAAAGCAGACAACCAAGGCGACAACCAAAGCAGCGGCAGGCACAACAAAAGCGACCACTAGAGCCGCGGCAGGCACAACCAGAGTGACCACGAGAGCAGCGGCAGGCACAGCCAGAGTGACCACGAGAGCTGCGGCAGGCACAGCCATAGCAACTTCGAGAGCGGCTGCATTCACAACTGCAAGAACCACCAGAACCGCGCCGCGTACCACCGTGGGAACAAAGCGGACAACCACGGAATGGGAGAAGGGAGCGATGACGAGCCCGACAACAGGCGCGATGGCTTCCTATACCGAGGCGGGGCCTGATTACACAACTCCTGCATACACACAAGCGCCGACCTCCGGCAATACGCCGCCGGAAGAGCATACTGACACACCGACCATTACAGATCCGGAGCCGATCGGCGGTGTTGATCTTCCGGGCGAGGTTACAAAGTGGCAGACCTACAATCCCGATCCGCGCTCTGATGATCTGGATGTCTGGTATGAGATCGCAAGCGGTTATCCGGGCGGCGATGAGTATCGGCAGATCGAGGACTTCGATTTTGACAGCTATAACTGCCTGATTATCCACCTGCGGACGCACGCGACCGATGCCGACCTCACAGAGATCACGCTCGACGGACGCAGTCTGCAGATCAGCGGCATGATCTACCGGCAGGAGTTTGACCCCACGCAGCGGCACTTTATGTTCGCATTCGCAGTCCCGAAGAATCTGGACTGGCTCGACAGCGATCCGGAATACAACTGGGATCTGACAGGCGACGCATCCAACTTTTATATGACAACAGAAGGAGAACCGTATTTCTGGTATTCATGAGAGGAGGAATCATCATGAAGATCAAAAAACTGGTATCCTGCATGCTTTCCGCCGCAGTGCTTGCATCCGCAGGCATTCCGGCGGGCGCTGAAGGGGAGACCTTCCACCGCACACGCCTCGGAAATGCCGTGCTGGTCTCTGAGGTAAACGCGGACCTGACAAACCAGTCGCTGCTGTATGCCGGCGACAAGGTGAACAGCGGCATGATTGACGTCTACGGCGACGGCAGCTCCGGCGTCAAGATTCAGCTTGATGTGACGCGGGAGACTGCATCCGCAATGCTCGACAAAATCATTCCGGAGATCAAAAAGGCGCTGCCGCAGGGCTTTGCGTTTGAGCAGAACAGCACCTACGGCACGGGCTACAATAACGGCGAAATCCGGATTTCGCATTTGAATTACCGTGACGCAGCAGCGCTCTATGACGCACTCAGGGGCGCGTATCCGATGACGGCGTTCCGGTTCTATCCGGACTGCGGCAGTTACAATTCGGCGGGTGTCAGCTTCTGGGCGCAGACCGAGGAGGAAAACGCAAAGCTTGCGGAGCTGCCTGCATGGCTCGAAGCAAATGCGCCGGAATGGCACATCAACGAAAGAAACACAATCACTTCTGATGCGCCGCATTCCGCGCTGGAGCTTGTGCGGATGTATCAGCGGATCAGGAAAGAATGCGGCATTCCGCTGACCGGTATGGCGACTTGTTTGTATACATTCGGCGGAGAAGGTTTTGAAATTGATTTTGTGAATCTCGATGCGCAGATGAAAGCCGTCACGGAGGCGCAGATCACCGCAGCCTATGACAAATATATCAAAGACGCACCGCTGCCCGAGGGCGGGGACGCATGCATGGTGACGCTCAAAATCTCTGCGGAGACGATGCAGAACATGCAGAATGATCTCGGGGTACCGGAAGACTATTTCCGTGCCGGAGGCGCATTTCCGGCTGAAACCTATATCGCAGAAGCACTCAGACTGAACGGCAGCTATCAGCTGACAGAGTACAGCAGCGCGATCGGCGGCGACGTTCCGGGTGAACCGGAGGCGGGTGTCGGGTATTACGGAATCCTGCACCAGAACACCGCTGAGAGCCGATTCCTGACGCAGAGAGAGGGCGCGCAGGTCATTGCTGCTCTGAGCGAAAACTGCCCGTATCAGCTTGATTTCATCGTATCGGCGGCGCACGGCTTGGGTGCGGATCCGAAACCGGTACAAAAGGGCGATCTCAACGGCGACGGCATCATTGACTGTGCAGATGCGCAGCTTGTGCTGAAAACCTATGCGGAGATCGTCGCAGAGAGGGGAAAGGCGGACGATGAAATGCTCGCCGTCGCAGACGTCAACGGCGACGGTGAGCTCTCCGCCGAAGATGCGCAGCTTTTGATCAATCAGTACGTCCGGAACCTCGCATTGCGGGGGGATAAGGTATCGCTCCGCGATGATCTAAAATGAGGCTCCGCCTCAAACTCCGCCAAAGGGTCACTGACCCTTTGGAATCCCATTATTTAGCTTAGTATGTAAGAAAGCCGCCAAATCTGCGTAATTGCGTTGATTTGGCGGCTTATTATGTTTGAGAAAGCGGCGCTTTATCCAGATGATGCGTGCTGCCTATACGATAAAAAATTGCTGAATGATATACAGCACATAAACATGTGCAGGATAATAAATATAGAAGAATCGTTTATATCCTTTTCCGCGTTTGCCGTTATAAAGCAGGAGCAGCGGCAGCGCCAGAATCATAAAGCACTGGAAATTATATTGCAGCAATGATTCACGAAGCGGCATAATACGCTGCATGGCATCGAATCCCAGTACAGCAATAATATTTGATACGGTGATTGCAAACGGCGAAAAATGAGCATTTGTGAACCAGAAGACGCGCGAGGGAAGCTGCGGAACTGTGATCAGCGTATACAGGATACAGAATGTCAGGTATCCGATTGTCAGCTTCTTTTTGGAATCGCGCCAGCAGTAAAACAGCGGAATCAGCAAAGTCAGCCAGAGATTGCCTTCCGACAGGAACAGGGAGCCAAGCGTCCAACTGTAGATCTGCTCCGGCAGGTGCAGGATATTTCCGAGTGTCATTTCACAAATAAACCATATCGGAATGGTTGCAAGCTGATACAGAATGAAATTGCGGAACCGCTTTTTTCGCTTTTGCGGATCGTTTTTGGTGCTTTCCAGAATATCAATGATCCAGACGCCGGGCACGAGTTCTGTAAAAATGTTATTAGCAGGTGGCGGAAAGTTTTTGCTTGTGAACCAGCCGCCCAGAAGAAACGGAATAATGACAGACAATACAGTCATGAGAAGTGACATTTTGTAAAGCCGGATCAAATACTTTTTGCGGTCATGCGTATGTACGGCACTTTCCGCCGCGCAGAAAAAGAAGATCACCGCTGCAATTCTTCCGATATAACGAAGCGGGAGCGGCGCATTGAGATAAGTTGAAAGATGATCGAGCGTCATGCAGATCACAGCAATGATTTTCAGACCGGTCGCAGTCATGGGAAAAACGCACTCCTTTCAATATCAAAATGAAAAAGCAGATATGTCATTCTGCCGGAGGGACTTTCTGCCCGACGGTCAGATGTGCGGTGCCGTCCGGAGAGGCATCTGCAAGAGCGGCGAGGGAACGCAGATCATATGCGAAATCGCCGTCTTTGCAGTGGATGAGAATGGAGCTGCCTGCCTCGGCAACGCCATGTGAGCTTGTCTGTGACCACAGGGATACATGCCGGAGCTCATTCAAATCAAACGTCAGCGGCGGCATGAAAACAGAGTACAGCGAGTAATCTGCCACATGCGGTTTGTATACAGCATATGTATCGGAATCCTCGGTCATGTCCGCGCCGTGGTTTTCGACACGCATGGAGAGGCATTTGCCGTCGAGCTCGACGCTGACCATTTCATAGAGCGTGCCCTGAGCGCCGTCTTTGATCGCTGCCTGTGCTTCTTCATAGGTCCAGCAGCGTTTCAGGCGATTTGAGGTTTTGGTTCCGTCCGGATGAAAAATATCCCAGTAAGTGCTGATTTCCATTTCGATCTGATCGGAGCGCAGCAGAAAGCCCCTGCCGCAGAATATATGAAACAGATACGCAAAGAGCACCGCCGCTGCTGCAGCAATCAGGAGGCTGCGTCTGCCGCGGCTTTTGACCGCTTTGAGCGGCTGAATATCCTCGGGGACTGCAACCGGTTCCGGACTTTGCTCCTGCATGCGCGCAAAGCGTTCGGCGCAGGCGGGGCATTCCGTGAGATGCGCTTCGAGCTCTGCGGCGGTTTCCTCCGAGAGCAGATGCTCAAAATAGAGCGGCAGAAGGTCGCCTGCAACATGGCATTTCATATGTCCTCATCCTCCTTCAGCTTTTGTTTGGCGCGGTAAAAGCTGACGCGCGCCCAGTTTTCGGTTTTCCCGAAGATTTCCCCGATTGTGCGGAACGAGAGTCCTGCCGCGGCACGCAGCAGAATCAGCTCCTTATCCTGCTCCGGCAGACCGTGCAGCTTTCGCAGCAGCGTGACCGAGATTTCGCGCGCTTCCGCGGATTCATCGGGCGGCGGTGCCGGATCGGGTTCATCGGGGATTTCGGCGGCGGAGGGATGCGTTTTCCTGCGCCGCAGCTCGGATTTCCAGAGATTTTTCGCGATGCCGCAGAGCCACGCATAAACCGTGGATGTGCCCTTGTAGCTTTTCAGATGCCGGATCGCCTGATAGAAGGTCTCCTGCGTCAGCTCCTCGGCGGTGTCCGGCTCGTTGCAGAGCGTCATCAGATACAGATAGACCTTTTTGCCGTATTCGCGGTAATAGGCTTCGATGTCCGCGGACATTCCCTCGCCCCCTTTCTCTATATTAGTTGCACGAGACGGCGTTTCGTTACAGAATTGGATGCGCAGATAGAACAAAACCGCTGAAATAGGCGTAACAGCGTAGTTTCAGCGGCTTTGTATCAGTGATTATTTGTAGGAGATGTTGAAATCGGGCAGAGATTCGGTTCTGGTGCTGTACCAGACCTTCCATTTGCCGGTGTTGACATTGAACTCCGCATATGCTGCGGTGAAGTATGCCGGATCGGTTTCGGGATCAAAGCGGAAAATATTGCAGCGCAAGGTTGTTTTGATCGCATCTGTGCCGATGCCGGTGAAATCCGTGCTGACCGGTGTATACATTTCAAACAGCTCGGGATACTCCTTTGCGGAATTGAACAGGTCAAACATCGCAGCAGCGCCGAGCTCCGGTGCGAATTTCAGTGCGAGCTGCTTGGTCTTTTCGCCGTTGACGAGGAATGCGTACTCCGGTCCGGAGACGCCGAGATCCAGTGTGACCTCTTTGGTCAGGAGCTTTGCCGCGGCGTCAATCTGCGCCTTGCGGTCAGCCTCGGCTGCGGGAACCTCGTTCGAGAAATACGGTACGAGCTTCATCTGCACCGGATAAACATCCCCCGGATAAACCGCGGAACGGTCGGCATATTTTTTATCGTATGCGGCATTGGTGGTGCCGTCCGGCCAGTGCGGGACTTTGTTTGCAATGGTCGCCGAGTAGAACATCAGGATCGACTGTGCATCGGCGACATCGAGCTTGCCGTCTCCGCTGATATCGCAGGCGGAGCGCTGTGCGGCGGTTGCTTCCTGCGCTTTGCCGCTGAGCGATTTGCTGTAGTCGCTCAGTGTGAGCTGTGCATCGCTCAGATCGACGATGCCGTCAGCGTTGAAATCGCCGCGCAGACGGTCGAAGCGCGTGAATCCGACCGAGCAGGCGATGCCTTTTTTCGTCTCGGATTTGGAGCGGAGCACCGGCTCCTCAAGCAGCTTGACCGCTTTGTTTTCATCGGTGTCATCTGCCGCGAGATACTTGCCGAAGAAGGCATAGCGCGTCGCGGTGAAGGCGTCCTCGCCGGTGGAGTAATCGGGGTTTTCGATTTTGACATCCTGCGTATAGATGCAGTCGGGATTGCCGCCGAACACGCCCGGTGTGCTGATTGTGACGGTGTAATCGCCGGGCTCTGCGCGGAAGACATAGAGCTTTGTCATGTCGGAATCCAGCGTGGTGTTATAGAGCTCGAGGTTTTTGCGCTCCGGCGAATGCTGCACGATCTCAACATGAACCTTGTTGTTATAGAGACCGCTGAACACGAATGCATCCTCGCCGAGCGGTGCAAAGCCCGGACAGGTGGTCTCGATATAGACCGCATCGTCCTCGGTTTCCTCCGCTGCATAGGCGGGCAGTGCGCTGCCGGCACAGAGCGTCAGGCAGCAGAGCGCTGCAAAAAAGCGCTTTGTGTGGTTTTTCATGGGTTATCAACTCCTGATGTGATTATGATGCTATCAGTATAGCACATGTCCGCAGATTTGTCAAATTGACCGCGCGGGCGCAGAATCCCAAGCACACACGAGCAAATCCCCGCCAAACCGGCACCAATCCCCCGAAAACAGCCGAATCTGACGCAGAGCGGCGCAAAATCAGACTTGCAATTTTTCACGTTTTATATTATAATAGTCATAATTGGCTTTGGACACAGAAAGGAAACATACATGATCTATCTCATAGCGATACTGGCGCTGCTCGTCTGCTCGGCATTGTTTTCCGCCTGCGAGACGGCTTTTTCCAGTGTCAACAAGATTCGCCTGAAATCCGATGCGATGCAGGGGAATCAGCGTGCAGCCAGAGCACTTGCGCTTGCGGAATCCTTTGACCGCGCGCTGACTGCCATTCTCATCGGCAACAATCTGGTAAATATTCTCTCCGCCTCGCTCGGCACGATTCTGTTTACGCGGTGGTTCGGGGAGGGCGGCGTCGGCATCTCGACCATGGCGATGACCGTGCTCGTGCTGATCTTCGGCGAGATTCTGCCGAAAAACTACGCAAAGGCGCATGCCGAACAGATGACGCTGTTTTTCGCGGCGCCGCTGCGTGCGCTGATCTGGATTCTGACGCCGGTGATCTTCCTGTTCAATCAGCTTGCAAAGCTCGTCTCGAAGAAGGGTGCTGAGCCTTCCGTCACTGAGGATGAGCTCAAGGTGATTGTCGATCAGATCGAGGAGGAGGGCGTGCTTGAGGAGCAGGAGAGCGACCTTGTGCGCTCGGCGCTCGAATTTGACGAAATTTCGGTCGATGAGGTGCTGGTGCCGCGCGTCCGCGTGACCGCCATCGCAAAGGATACCCCGATTCCGGAGATCAAGCAGATTTTTCTCGCGGAGCGCTATTCGCGGCTGCCGGTCTATGCGGATTCGATTGATGATATCATCGGATTCATCACGGAAAAGGACTTTTTCGGGCTGCTGGAAAGCGGCGGGAAGTCCATTGCACCGATCATCAAGAATGTGCTGCGCCTGCCGGAATTTGCCCGCATCAGCGAGGCGATGAAGCAGATGCAGCGCGCAAAATCCCATATCGCAATTGTTGTCGATCAGTACGGCGGCACTAAGGGCATTGTCACGCTCGAGGATATCATCGAGGAGCTGGTCGGCGAGATTTATGACGAGGCGGATGAGGTTGTACCGATGCTGACAAAATGCGGCGAAAACCGCTATGAGGTCTCCGGCGAGCTTTCCATCGCGGACCTCTGCGATGCGCTTGAACTGCCCGAAAGCCGGATTGTTACCGAGTGCACCTCTGTCGGCGGCTGGCTGACAGAGCTTGCCGGACACATCGCGGAAAACGGCGAAAGCGTCAGCGGCGAGTGGTTCCGCATGACTGTTCTG
The DNA here is from genome assembly GCA_017523995.1 of Oscillospiraceae bacterium. The sequence continues at coordinate 35,138 of JAFWUX010000123.1, forward strand.
CAGATGCAGGATCAGCGTGTGCAGCGCATTCTGCTCGAGCTTCTGGAGCCGCAGCCCGATGCGGATGCCGAAGTCGAAATCAGTGAGGAAGTTGCTGCCGGCAGTGTGCATTGAGCAGAAATCCGCCAATCGTATGTTAAAACAAAATAAAATATGCAAAAAGTTGTACGGAAACGTGCAACTTTTTTGTTTTTGGCACCCCTTTGTAGGGAGCAGTCGGGATCGGCAGCGCACGTGCGGTATATCCGCAGAGGGAGCATCGCTGTCAGCCCGTACAGAAAGGAGGGAAAACGCAATCCGAATGAACTGCGCGGAGTGAAAGGAGGATGATATGGAATTTCCGGTGAAGGTCCGGTCGCGGCACGCTTCTGCAGCACGCGCCGGAGTGTTCGGCGTCTGCGGAAACAGCGGCGATACAGTCCGGTTCGATTTTGATGCGGAGTGGGCGGCGTATCCGGAGAAAACGGCGCATTTTGCTATCATCACGCAGGACGGGCGCACGGAGACCGCCGTGACGTTTCAGGGCGATCTCTGTCCCGTGCCGGTGATCGCGCAGGCTTTACTTGTCGAGATCGGCGTTACGGCAGGCGCAATCCGTACAGCCGCCGCCGCACGGATTCCCTATGCAAAATGCATCACGGATCTGACGGCGGCGGAACAGGAACCGCTGCAGGATCTCTACAATGTTCTGCTCAGTGAGCTGATGCATCAGCCGGTGCAGCGCCTTTGCAGCGGCAGGTATCTTGTCAGCGCGGAGGGGGACTATCTTGCGACGGATGCGGGGGATTATCTGATGACGAAGGAGTGAAATATGGCAGACAGAAAAATCAACACCGGTCTGACCGAAGCGGAGGTGCATGCCGCATTTTACCGCGCGCTGCATGATCTGACGGATGAACAGATCACGCAGCTGCTCTCTGCGGAGCGGGACAGCCGGCAGCAGGGCGATGCCGCACTCGAAAACGATCTTGCGCGGCTCGATACTGCATGCAGCACAGTACAGGCGGCACTGACCGGCGAAATCAACGGCGGTGCGAAAAATCTGATGCAGCTGACCGGTGAGAATGTCACCGGCTACGGCGTCTCCTGCGTTTTTGATCCGGAAGCGGGCACGATCACGCTCAACGGCGTGAATCCGGATAAAAAGTGCACGGGCTCGTTTAATGTGCAGGTCGCCGATCCGGTGAACATGGCGCTCACGGCTGGCAAAGCATATCACTTTATGTGTGACGGCACCTCGAATGACACCTACGGCATCTACATTTACAAATCCGGCGCGACCCCGATGACGCAGTGGGACTGCTTCACAAATACCGACGCCGACTGGAATCCGGTGTGGAGCACTTCAAACGGATTCCGTCTGTTTGTCCGCAGCGGCACGGTGGTTGACAATGTGGTGCTGCGCCCGATGATCTGCACGGCGGAGGACTGGGCGATTTCAGAGCAGTTTGTGCCGTTTTGCCCGAGCCTTCCGGCGCTCTACCGCATGATTCAGGCGCAGTACCGCAGAACGGAGGGTGCAGATGCCTGAGATCAATGTCACGGTGCAAAACCGGATCACTGCCGCAGCGGGGCATCCTGAGATCGTCTGCGGCAACAGCGACTATGCGGTCACATTCGCGTTTGATGCGGAGTGGGATGCCTATCCGGTCAAGACGGCGCGGGCGGTCTGGCGCGATCTGGATACGGGGGAACGCTGCTGCACGGAGCTCCTGTTCGAGGGCAGCCGTGTGGAGCTGCCGCCGTTCTACCGCACGAATCAGATTCTGCTCGGGGTCTATGCGGGCGATATCCGGACAACTGTGCCCGTGCGGATTCCGTGCTGTGCGGGAATCTGCGGCGATGCGGTGCATCCCGATCCGCCGCCGGATATCTACACGCAGCTTCTCCGCTATCAGGAGCGGCTGCTGACCGAACAGACCTGTGCCGGTTCCGCGGCTGAGTTTTCGCAGGGCACTGCCGGAATCAGCGGAACCCCGATGAATGAGGAGGCGATCTGATGGCAGAAACAAGAGCAATCAACAGCGCGGCGGATTTGTATGACGTTCTGCAGGCGAGCGGGCTCTATGACCGCGTGGTGATGAGCACCTCGGGCGTTGTTGTGACCTGCTATGATGCGGCGGGGCATCCGGTGCTCCGCACTGAAAGCAGCACGGATATCGCAGGCTATGCGGATGCAGATCACGCAATCCCCGGGACATCGCTCGGCAGAATCACGCATGCATATCTCTGTGAATCCGGCGTGATTCTGGAAAAATATTATGACGGTGTGCTGCGGGTTGTTTACGCGCTGACAAAGACAAATACCGGCGAACCCGCGCTTGCCGTGCTGGATGTGATCGAAGAAGTCTGGAACGCGGTGACATGGGGCGATGAGCCGCCGCTGAACAGCAAGATCATGCCTGTCCGCAAGGCGAATCAGTATGCGCTGCTGCCCTTTGTGACGAATGCTTCCTACGGCATCAATTCGTATACGCCGGATGCATTCTATGCGGCTGTGACACCGGGCAGCAAGCTCCCGCGCAGCTTTGTCATGCACGGGACAAAGTGGTTTGCGGTCAGCAATATCGTTCTGCGGGACGGCACCGCCGGATAATCCGCACGAGCGCCGGTTTGTCACCGTTTGCGCGGATTCTGCATATCCTGATATCACGGGGCAGCGCTGAAATTCCGCATCTGCGGGCGCTGCTCCGCCGATAGAAAGGATGAGCAGAATGTTCAAACCGAGACTGACAAAACCTGAGAGCGGCAATCCCTATTACAACACCGTCGCGAACGGCGGATATTCGACGGCGATCGTCGGCAGCCCGCGCGATGCAGGCTGCAATGTGCTCGCGAACTGCGTCGGATACGCGGCGGGCAGATTCAACGAAATCCTTGCGCAGGGGCGGTTCGTCTATTTCAACTATCCGCCGAACGCCGAGGATTTCTATGATACGGCGATCTCGCAGGGGCTGGAAACCGGCAGCACACCGCGGCTCGGCGCGATCATCGTGTGGGCAAATGGCAGAACGTGGACATCTGCGGACGGCGCCGGACACACCGCGGTTGTCGAGCAGATCAACACCGACGGCAGCATCGTGACCTCGGAAAGCGGCTACGGCTCTGCGACATCGTTCTGGACATCGTACCGCGAGAACACAAACGGCAACTGGGGCGCCGGTTCGCAGTACCGGTTTCTCGGCTTTGTCTATCAGCCCGACACCGTGCCGGCGGGGCTGATCCGGAAGGGCGATTCCGGCGCGGCTGTTCGCTGGATGCAGGAGAAGCTCTGTATCCACGGCTATCTGCGCAGCTCGGAGATCGACGGCTATTTCGGCAGAATCACGCTCGGCGGGCTGCTCGCGTTCCAGTACGAGCACCGCCTGACCGTTGACGGCATCTGCGGCCCCGCGACCAAAGCCGCCCTGATCGCCTGAGCAAGGCAGGCAGTGCCTGCATCCGATATGCGAAAGTCCGAATGATTCAGAATAAGAAATGAAGCACTGTGTCCCGATCGAGGGAACAGAATATAATGAAAGCCGCCAAATCAACGCAATTACGCAGATTTGGCGGCTTCATTCTATTTATACATAAACATGGGGTCTGGGGTCAATGACCCCAGCAGGGGTTTGGGGACGGAGTCCCCATTACAAATCATCGCGCAGCGATACCTCAGTGCTTCGCGGCGCGGACAACCTCGCGCTTGTGGCGGCGGAAACGGATCAGTGCAAAGATCGCATAGAGCACCGCCGCAGCGATGATGCCGCCGATTGCCGTACAGATCAGCGCCTTGGTGTTTGCATAGAGATAGCCGGTGACGGCTGCGTAGGTCTGGTCGGTCTTGACGGCAAAGCGGTCAAACCAGCGCGTATGATGCAGCCATGCGGTCGGGATCAGCACGAGCAGCGAGGAGATCAGTGATGCCGTGGCGCACCAGTAAAAGCCGTCGCCGCGTGCGTGGAAGTTTGCGAGGAAGATCAGACCCGCAAAGAGGATGACAGCCGCGATCATTGCGAGCGCCGCAACGCCTGCCCACGGGACATAGACCTTTGCTGCCTTGACGACACCCGCATCATTGAGCGAGCCGAACCGGAACACATCGCAGGCTGTGAGGATTGTCTGCTTTGCGGCGTTTGTCGCCGAACGGACTGCCTCCTCAAAGGTCTCATCCTGCTCGACGCTGTGCTCCTTTGCGTAGGATTCAAAGAAGCCGCGGATATCAGATTCAAGCTGCGAGAAATCCGGCTGCACACCGAGACTTGCGGTATCGCCGCGCAGATAGGCAAAGCCATTTGTGACGGTGTCGCGGATGATCGGCGTGAGTTGTTCCTCGGTGATGGATGCCGCGTAGACATCCGCCGGAATGCCGGTTGTGCTTTCCTGCTGACGGACTGTTGTTTCAAGCGCACTGTGCACACGCGCTGCAAGCTCCTGTGTTTCGACAATGGAAAGCGGCGTCTTTGTATCGAGCGCGCAGAAACGCAAAACGCCTGTCACTGCGGCGCCGATCATCACAAAGATCAGCAGCAGCGTGAAAATCACGCTGGCAATATAGGTTGAGGCTTTTGTCATTCTGTGCCTCCTTCCGCCGGTACCTGATTGAAGAACTGCTTTTCGACCGGTACGCAGCGCACGCCGATCCGCTGATCCGCGCTGCCGAGCACCTGCGGCTTGCAGGTGTAGATCGTCAGGTATTCATCGTCCTTTGCGACGGCAAGATAGCGCTTGTCATCCTTGCTGAATTCAATCTGCTCGGTGACTTTGTAGGTAAATTTGCCGTACTTCGTGTAGACAAGCACCGTATCGCTGACCTTGACATCGGCAAGCTCCGAGAAGAAGGTGTTGACATGCGCATCAATGACGGCATTGCCGGGGTTCTCGCCGATGATTGCGGACTGCGTGGAGTGGCATGCGCCGCGTTCGAGCAGCTCCGCGTTGACGCCGTAGTATACGCCGACATTGATGCCGACTGAGTCGATTTCGAGCTTTGCATACTGCTCGCCGAAGGTCGGGTAGATGATCTCGCCCTCGGTGTAGGTCTCCTCAGGGACATCCTGTGTGTTGATCTCATTCTCAATGATGTGCAGACCGTCCGTCTGCGCGGTGGTTTTGAGGTTGTCCATAAATGCGATGTTGAGATATTTCTGCAGACGGTGTGTCGGTGCCAGATAGTAGCACAGGATCAGGATGCCGCCTGTCAGCAGGAGCAGCAGAAACGGCGAAATGACATAGATCGCCGCGCCGCTGCGCTTTTTTTCGGTTTGTTCAGCCATTCGATTGGTCCTCCTGTCTGCCTGTCCGGCGGAGCATGACCGCAAAGCCGCCGAGTGCGAGCAGAATCATCGCCGAGCCGCCGAGCACGGGAACTGTGGTGTTCCAGCCGGTCGGATCGACGGATGTTCCGAGGGTTGCGGAGTCGATCAGTCTGCCGTTTTTGTCGCGCACCTGAAACCGGAGCGAATCGACATCCTCCACGGAGAGGTTCATGCCCATTTCCTGCCCGAGTTCGACGAGTCCGCCGGCGATTTCCTTCTTCTGCTCAGGTTCAAGCTGCCTGATGAGACTGCTGCGTTCCTCCGGCGTGAGATGCACGAGAAATGCGGCGCGTTCATCCTCGGAAAGGCTGTCAAGATATGCGCGCTTTTCCTCGAGCGACATTTCGGCAAAGGGCTTTTCGGGTTCCTTCGGCGGAACATATGCCGGTGCCTCCGGATCGGCTTTCATTTGCGCATCCATTTCCGCATATTTCCGCTTTAACAATTCCACCGGTGTATTGGTCGCGATGGAATATGCGTTCCAGATTCCGTCCTGTCCTTCTTCGCGGATGATGCGCACCCATTCGTCATAGGTATTGTATGCGCCGTTCATTTCCATGCCGTTTTCATCGCGGTAGGTGTCAGGGGAATTCGCATTGTTGCGTGTTGTTGTAATAAAGGATTGCGGCATGCCGATCTCCTCGAGTGCGCGGTAGATATCCTCCTCAGTCGCCTGCGATGCGGCGGAGACAGGGGATGTCAGCAGCGTGAACGCCGCGCAGAGACTCAGCGCTGCTGCAGCGATCTGCCTGCGGTGTGTTTTCATGCGTCCTGCTCCTCTCTGCGCTGTCTGCGTGTCAGCAGGATCAGGCCGCCGACTGCGCCGAGGATCATGGCAGAGCCGCCGAGCACCGGAACGGTGGTGTTCCAGCCGGTATCATCGACCGAGGTGCCGACGCTGGAAACGTCGATCAAAGTGCCGTCGCTGTTGCGGACAGAATAATTGATGCCGCTGCCGTCCAGCTGATCGACCGAGATATGCATGCCGAACTGCTCGCCGAGCTGGATGAATCCGCTGGCGATGTTCGCCTGACTGTCGGTGCTCATCTGCTTGATGACGCTGTTGCGCTCGGTGGTGGAAAGACCTGCGATGAATCCTGCGCGCTCGTTTTCCGGCAGGCTCGCGACGTATTCTTTTTTCTCATCAAGCGTCATGTTGATAAAGGGCTTTGCGGGCTCGACGGAGACAGCGGGCTTTGCGGGCGCTTCGGTCTGTGCAGGCGCCGGTGCGGTCTTGCCGCTCTCCGTTGATGCGGCAGCGGGCGGCTGCGTCTGGGCAGGCTGCTGTTCTGCGGCAGATGCCTGCTTGATCTCCTCGCCGGTGACGCCGAACTGCTTGCCGACCTCGTTCCAGATATCGTCCTCATAGAGCTCGACCATATCCGACCAGACATCGTATGTGAGATAGGTGTCATTGATCTTCATGCCCTCATCGTCATGCTCGGTGTTCTGATACTGGAGCTTTGCCTCCTGCACCATGGATTCCGGCAGACCGATTCTGCGCATGGCTTCATAGACATCCTCGACGCTTTCCGCGGATGCGGCAAAGGGCATGGCAGCGCCGCAGAGCAGCACAGCCGCCGCCGCAGAGATTCCTGCGGAAAGTTTTTTGACAGTGTGTTTCATAATTGCTCCTTTCGGTACAAAGGGCATCGGGTTTTGCGGACTGTACAAAACAATCCAGCCTATATTATAGCACATTCCGCCCCGAATTGCAACTCTCACCGCGATTTTTCAGAAAACACACACATTTCCCGAATGAGAAATGAGAAGTTAGAAATTAGGAATAAAGGTATCCGCTGCGCGGATGATTGGAATAATATCAATCGTCTGCGAAGCAGACACCGCAATTTCTCATTCCACATTTCTCATTTCTGATTCGCCGCAGGCGGTTGACTTGCATTTTTTGAAAAAGTGTGCTATACTAATTAAGTATGACTATTTTCAGGAAAGGAACATCTTGCATGGCAAAGCAAAAGGACGGTGGCCGTCTGCCGCAGGAATACGGCAACGAAAGTATTACAGTCCTCAAAGGACCGGATACAGTCCGGAAGCGTCCGTCGGTTATCTTCGGCTCGGACAGTCTGGACGGCTGTGCGCATTCTGTCTTTGAGGTCATCACGAACTCAATCGACGAAGCGCGCGCAGGCTTTGGTAAAAAGATCATCATCACACGCTTTCTCGATCACTCGATCGAGGTCGAGGACTTTGGCAGAGGCTGTCCGGTTGACTGGAACAGCGCCGAGGAAAAATATAACTGGGAGCTCGTTTACTGCACGCTCTATGCCGGCGGTAAATATGATGCGAATGCGGATACCTATGCCTATTCGCTGGGTCTGAACGGTCTGGGTCTCTGCGCAACGCAGTTTGCCTCGGAGTATATGGATGTCACGGTCATCCGCGACGGGCAGGAGTACACGCTGCACTTTGAAAAGGGCTTCTGCATCGGCGGACTGCAGAAGGCGGAGGCGTCCCGTAAGCAGACCGGTACGAAAACACGCTGGAAGCCCGATCTCGAGGTCTTTACGGATATTGCCGTCACCGACGACTGGTTCCGCGATGTGCTGAAACGGCAGGCGGTTGTCAACCCGAATCTGCTGTTTGTCTACCGCAATGAGGTGACGCCCGGCAAATTCGATACAACCGAATTTCTCTATGAAAACGGCATCACGGATTATGTCACGGAGATCGTCGGCGAAAAGCCGCTGACGCCGGTGCAGTTCTGGGCGGCAGACCGCAAGGGCCGCGACCGCGCCGACCGTGATGAATATAAGGTCAAGCTCTCGGTTGCATTTGCGTTTTCCAATCAGGTGCAGCTCCTTGAATATTATCACAACTCGAGCTGGCTCGAGCACGGCGGCTCGCCGGATGATGCGGTCAAGCGCGCATTCACCGCGCAGATCGACGCATTACTGAAAAACAACAACCGCTATCAGAAGAACGAGAACAAGATCACGTTCGCGGATATTCAGGATTGTCTCGTGCTGGTGTCATCGTCATTCTCGACGGTCGCATCCTACGCAAACCAGACGAAAAAGGCGATCACAAACCGCTTCATCTATGAGGCAATGACCGAGTTCCTGAAGCATCAGCTTGAGGTCTATTTCACCGAGAATCCGGATGATGCCGCGCGCATCGCCGAGCAGGTGCTGATCAACAAGCGCAGCCGTGAAAACGCCGAGCGCACCCGTCTGAACATCAAGAAGAAGCTCTCCGGCAATCTGGATCTTTCCAACATGGTGCCGAAGTTCGTGGACTGCCGCTCGAAGGATACCGACCGCCGCGAGCTCTATATCGTGGAGGGCGATTCCGCGCTCGGTTCCGTCAAGATGGCGCGTGACGCGGAGTTTCAGGCGGTTATTCCGGTGCGCGGCAAGATTCTCAACTGTCTGAAAGCGGATTATGTCCGCATTTTCAAATCGGAGATTATCACCGATCTGCTGAAGGTTCTGGGCTGCGGCGTCGAGGTCACAACCAAGGCGAACAAGGAGCTCGCGACATTCAGCCTCGAGAATCTGCGCTGGAACAAGATCGTCATCTGTACGGATGCCGATGAGGACGGTTTCCACATCCGCACGCTGATTCTGACGATGATCTACCGCCTTGCACCGACGCTCATCCGCGAGGGATATGTCTATATCGCGGAATCGCCGCTGTTTGAGATCACAACGAAAGACCGCACCTACTTCGCCTATGACGAAAAGGAGCGCGTCAAGATTCTCCAGATGATCGAGGGGCAGAAGTTCACGCTGCAGCGCTCCAAGGGTCTCGGTGAAAACGAGGCGGAAATGATGGCGCTGACCACGATGAATCCGGAAACCCGCCGCATTATCAAAATCACGCCGGAAGCCGCGGAAGCAACATTTGAAATGTTTGATATGCTGCTCGGCGATAACCTCGCTGCCCGTAAGGACTATATCGCCGAACACGGCGGCGACTACCTTGATCTCGCAGACATCAGCTGAGATAGGAGTTAGGAGATAGGAGTTAGAAGATGCGGTGTCCGCTTACGCGGACATTCAGAAGTGGGGTGCTGATCATATGAATCAAAGCACAGCAATGGAAAAGAGCAAAGCATTTGCAATTCGTATTATTCGGATGTATCAGTATCTGATCGAGAAGAAGCATGAATATGTGCTTTCAAAGCAGGTTCTTCGCAGCGGTACGAGCATTGGAGCAAATATCGCAGAAGCAACCTGCGCGAGCAGCCGGAAGGATTTTGCTGCAAAGCTCTATATTGCTTTTAAAGAATGTTCTGAAACACTGTATTGGCTTGAACTCCTGTATGAAACGGATTATATCACAGAAGCGATGTATCGTTCCATTCGGAAAGACTGTGATGAGTTATATCGTTTACTGTCAGCATCAACCAGAACAGTGAGGAAAAACGTTGAACCGGAATAAATTTAAATCGTCCGCGAAGCGGACACCGCAACTCCTCACTGCTCACTCCTCACTTCTCACTGATCGGAAAGGATGAAAGATGGCTCGAAAGAAACGGGAAACCGCTCCGAAAGCGGCAAATCCCTCAAACGCATATATTGAAGGTGCGGGACTGATGGTCGAGGAGCGCATTACCGAGACGCTCCGCAAAAACTTCATGCCCTACGCCATGAGCGCGATCGTATCGCGCGCACTGCCGGAGATCGACGGCTTCAAACCCTCCCACCGCAAGCTGCTTTATACGATGTATAAAATGGGACTGCTCACCGGCGCAAGAACAAAATCCGCAAACGTTGTCGGTCAGACCATGCGCCTGAACCCGCACGGCGATGCCGCGATCTATGAGACAATGGTGCGTCTGGCGCGCGGCAATGAATCGCTGCTGCACCCCTATGTGGACAGCAAGGGTAATTTCGGTAAGGTGTATTCGCGCGATATGGCGTATGCTGCACCGCGTTATACCGAGGTCAAGCTCGAACCGATCGCCTCGGAGCTGTTCGCAGATATCGACAAGGAAACCGTCGATTTCATGCCGAACTATGACAACACCATGCAGGAGCCGACGCTTCTGCCGGCAAGCTTTCCCTCGGTGCTGGTCAATGCGAATGTCGGCATTGCGGTCTCGATGGCGAGCAATGTCTGCCCGTTCAATCTGGCAGAGGTCTGCGAGACAACCGTCGCGCTGCTGAAAGACCCCGCGCACGATGTGCTCTCGACCCTGAAAGGCCCGGATTTCCCGACCGGCGCATTCATGATCTATGATGAGGAGGAGCTCCGCAAGATCTATGACACCGGCAGAGGCAGCATCAAACTGCGCTCAAAGTGGAATTATGACAAATCCGCAAACTGCATCGAGGTCACGCAGATTCCGTATTCGACAACGCTCGAGGCAATCATGGAGAAGATTGTCGAGCTGGTCAAGGCTGGCAAAATCCGCGAAATTTCGTATCTGCGCGATGAAACAGATATCAACGGCTTAAAGCTGACGCTTGACTTAAAGCGCGGCACCGATCCGGACAAGCTCATGCAGAAGCTCTACCGCATGACGCCGCTGCAGGATGCCGTCTCGTGCAATTTCAATATCCTGATTGCGGGCATGCCGAAGGTTATGGGCGTGCGCGAGATTCTCGAGGAGTGGATCGCGTTCCGGACAGAGTGCATCCGCCGCAGAGTGTTCTTTGATCTGCACAAAAAGCAGGACAAGCTGCATCTGCTCGAAGGTCTCGAGAAGATTCTGCTCGATATCGACAAGGCAATCAAGATCGTGCGCGAGACAGAGGAGGAATCGGAGGTTGTCTCGAACCTCATGATCGGCTTCGGCATCGACGAGGTGCAGGCGGAGTATGTCGCGGAGATCAAGCTGCGCCACCTCAACCGCGAGTATATCTTAAAGCGCACCGAGGAGATCGAACAGCTCCGCAAGGATATCGCGGAAATGGAGGACATCCTCAAGGATGTCAAGAAGATCCGCAGAATCATGATCGAGGAGCTGAAAAAAGTCGCGCAGAAGTACGGTCAGCCGCGCAAGACGCTGTTCTATGATCTCTCGGATGAGCCGGAGGCGGAAGCTGAGGACGATACGCCGGATTATCCGGTGCATCTGTTCCTCTCGGCAGAGGGTTACTTCAAAAAGATCACGCCGCAGAGCCTGCGCATGAGCAGCGATCAGAAGCTCAAAGAGGGCGACGTCATGACGCAGCAGAAGAATGCCTCGAACCGCACCGAGCTGCTGTTCTTCACGGATCAGGCGCAGGTCTACAAGACGCGCGCATCCGCGTTTGACGATACCAAGGCAAGCGTGCTCGGCGACTTCGTTCCGGTCAAGCTTGGCTTTGATGACGGCGAGCGCGTGAAGTATATGGTCGCAACGGATGATTACAGCGGATTCCTGCTGTTCTGCTTTGCAAACGGCAAGATCGCAAAGGTTCCGCTCAGTGCCTATGCGACCAAGACAAACCGCAAAAAACTCGCAAATGCGTACTCTGCGAAGAATCCGCTGGTCGAGATCATCTTCATCACAGAGGACTGCGATATTCTGCTGCGCTCGACGAATAACCGCGCAGTAATCTTCAACACGGCAATGCTTCTGCCGAAAACCACCCGCGATTCGATCGGCGTGCAGGTCATGACGCTGAAAGCGAAATCCTCAGCGCTGGATTCGGCATCGGTTCTGACATCGGAGCAGCTGGAAAGCCTGAAAAAGTATGTGGTCAAGAACATACCGGCATCCGGCGGCATGGCAAAGGACCTTGAAATCAACGGGCAGATGACACTTTGAGCCCGCACCGCTGCAGACCGTAAGGAGTAAACTATGATTCGCAGAGCGGAACAGCGCGACATTCCCGATATCCTCAATCTGCTTGTGCAGGTGGATATGGTGCACCACAACGGCAGACCGGATCTGTTCAAGGGTCCGGCGACAAAATATAACGCAGAGGAGCTTGCAGCGATCCTCAGGGACGAGCGCACGCCGGTCTTTGTCCTGACGGATGAGGCGGATGCGCATGTCCTCGGGCATGCATTCTGCGTGCTGCAGCAGCATGTCAATGACCATGTCCTGACAGATATCAAAACGCTTTATATCGACGATATCTGCGTGGATGAACACGCACGCAGGCAGCATGTGGGGCGGCGGCTCTATGATGCCGTGGTCAGCTTTGCGCGGGAGATCGGCTGCTACAATGTGACGCTGAATGTGTGGGCATGCAATCCGGCAGCGCAGGCGTTCTATGAAAGCTGCGGGATGAAGCCGCAGAAAACCGGAATGGAAACAATCCTGTAAAGGGGGATGACTATGGCAGATTACAGCAGATATCAGGGCAAAAATGCGGACTGGTCGGAGGCGTATCCGGCGGCACCGCGGTATTTTGTCGATCCGGAGGGCGAACCGTTCGGCGTCCTCGCAATGAACGAGGGCATTGAGACAATCATGCCGAAGCAGCCGCATAAACGCTATCATCCGGACGGCAAGGATATCGCAAAGTGGCGGATTCTGCTCTACAGCCGCACAAAGGGCGATGTCATCGGCGATACGGATTTCTTTGAGGCAATGCGCAGGCTCGTGACCGGCGGCTATATCCTCGATGACAACGGCGAAAATGTCCTCATCAGAGCCCTCACCCTCACCGAACTCGATGCACTGATGCGGTGAGAGGTTAGAGGTATCTCCGATGGATGCACGCAGGGCGTGCTGCCGAAATGCTAAAGTCCGAATGATTCAACACAAGAGATGAAGACCAGTGTCCCGATCAAGGAACAAAAATTTATAAAAGCCGCTCCATTCAACACAGATTGGAGCGGCTTTGTTATATCCACACATAAAAATGGGATTCCAAAGGGATAGTATCCCTTTGGCGGGTTTGGGCGGAGCCCAATATCAATCATCGCGGAGCGATACCGCATTACAAAAGATTGCGGCAAGGGTTGCAAAATCAGCGGGATTGTGTTATACTGAATACAAATTCTATCGGCAATCAAAGGAGGATACTCATGAGAGAAATAACAGCTGCAACGATCACCGAAACGATCCGCGACCTTTGCATCAAGGCGAACAAGGTTCTGCCGGAATCGCTGGAAAGCTGCATCCGCTGCGGCGCGGACAAGGAACAGTCGCAGGCGGGCAAGGCGGTTTTCGCCGATCTCTGCGCAAATCTCGATGCGGCGCGTGAAACGAATCTGCCGATCTGTCAGGATACGGGCATGGCGGTGATCTTTATGCAGATCGGACAGGATGTTCACATCACAGGCGGCGATCTGCGCGAGGCGGTCAATGCGGGTGTTTCCGCGGGCTATCTCGAGGGCTATCTGCGCTGCTCTGTTGTCAGCGATCCGCTTGAGCGCGTCAACACGAACAACAACACGCCTGCGGTGCTGCATATTGACATTGTTGCGGGCGACAGCATCCGAATTGACGTATGTCCCAAGGGCTTCGGCAGCGAGAACATGAGCGCGCTCAAAATGTTCACGCCGGCAGCCTCGCAGGATGATATCATCGGCTTTGTCACGGAGACCATCGCGAAGGCAGGCAGCAATCCCTGTCCGCCGATTGTGGTCGGTGTGGGCATCGGCGGCGATTTTGAGCAGTGTGCATATCTTGCGAAAAAGGCGCTCTGCCGCGACGTCGCGCGCCGGAATCCGAAGCCGCTCTATGCAGAGCTTGAGCAGAAGATGCTCGAATCGGTCAACCGCCTCGGCATCGGACCGCAGGGCTTCGGCGGCACCGTGACCGCGCTCGCTGTCAACATCGAGCAGGCACCGACGCACATTGCCGGTCTGCCGGTTTCGGTGAATGTCGGCTGCCATGTGACACGCCACGCAAGCGCTGTTCTGTGATTTGTGATATGTGATAGACAAAATGTACTTAAACAGTTAATTTTCTGCACTTTTTCTTAGATTTGTGCATATTTGCAATTTCCACTTGACACAATTAGAAAACTATGGTATAATATTACTATAAAGAGCATAGGATAAGGAGGACATCACCAATGGAAGCAGAACAAAGCCGCATCGAAACAGCCGCCAAAAATACCGAAGTGCTGATTTCGATGCTCGACCGCAGAGACCTCAAATATACGGTTATGGAGCAAAGCGATGCGCGCACGCATATCAAGATCACGTTTACGGGGGAGGATATCCCGATCCCGCTGCACATCATCCTGCGCACCGACCGTCAGATCGTTTCCGTGCTTTCTCCGATGCCGTTCCGCATCAGCGAGGCGCGCATGCAGGACGCAGCCCTCGCGGTGACAGCGGCAAATCACGGGCTGATTGACGGCTCCTTTGACCTGAATATGAAAACCGGAGAGATCCGGTTCCGGCTGACCAGCTGCTTTATCGGCACGGTGCTCAGCGAGGAGCTGTTTGCCTATCTGATGTTCGTCTCTGCGGAGACGATCGACCGCTACAATGACCGTTTCAGCGATCTGAACGAGGGCAGGCTCGATCTTGCGGGCTTTATCGCTGCCGATGAGGCTGACGAACGCGGATAAGCGGAGGCATCACTATGCGAAAATATCTGACGGAATATCTTGCAAAGCTTGAGGCGCAGCTTGCATCCGGCGAGGCGCTCGATTATGAGGAACTGGAGCGCTCGCATCTGATCATGATTCAGTTCATGCAGCATGAACGCCTGATTCATTTTCTGGTGACGATTCTGTTTGCGCTCGGCTTTTTCATCTCGCTCGGGATTTATCTGCTGGGTGAGCAGATCATGATGCTGCCGCTGCTGATTCTGATCCTCGGGCTGCTGGTCCCGTATATCGCACACTATTACTTCCTTGAAAACTCTGTTCAGAAAATGTACAAACTACACGATGAGATCCACGCAAGACGGCTCAAACAGACGAAAGAAGCCGCCGACTGAACCCTAGAAAGGCTGGTAGAAAATGGAGCTTTACCGTCCGATGAATGCAGAAGAATATCAGGAACTGGAAGCGCGCAGCTTTCACGGTTTCCCGCCCCGTCCTTCCGGACAGCCGCTGTTTACCGCGCTGCTCTCGGAGGAGGGCGCATCCCAGATTGCGCGGCACATGCGGATCGCGAAGCAGGCGGATAACACGGTGTATGTTGTCAGCTTTCTCGTTGACGATGCCTATATCCGGCAGTTTCCGGTGCAGCATGCGCACGAGCGGAACCGCCGCGCTCTGTGGATTCCGGCAGATGAGGTTGATATTTTGAATCAGCATCTGATCGGGGATATCCGTGTGCTCGCGAGCTATGAGATTGACCGCTCTGACGGCGAAGTCTTTTTCGCGTAACAGGGGATCGCTGCGCGGTGACGGATATCGCGCTGAGTGACCGGACTGTGCCAAAGGAAGCTTATATTTGATATGACAGAAAAGCCGCTCTGATCGACGCCGATTCGAGCGGCTTTCTTTTATGCAGCACCAGAACAGATGCATCGCCGCACAAATTTGTTAACTTTTTTCGATAACCATTGCGTTTTCAAACGGAATATGCTATAATGCAAGCAAAAAGCGGTCTGCGCAGGAATCAGGAGGGATTTCCAATGAACATGAAAGAAGCCATTACATCACGGCACAGCGTCCGGCAATATCTGGAACAGCCGATCGAGCCGGAAAAACGGGAACAGATTGCAGCAATGATTCAGCAGTGCAACGCGGAAAGCGGTCTGCACATTCAGGCGGTTTATGACGATTCTGCGTGCTTTCCGTCTCTGCTCGCGCACTACGGGATGTTCCGCAACGCAAAGAATTATCTTGTGCTGGCAGGCAGCACCGCAATGACCGATCTGCGCGGCGTCTGCGGATATTACGGGCAGAAGCTCGTGCTCGCCCTGCAGCAGATGGGACTGAATACCTGCTGGATCGGCGGCTCCTACAGCAAGAAAAAGACCGCGGCAACGCTCGAAAATGATGAGGAGATCGTCTGCATCATCGCGATGGGCTACGGCGAGACGCAGGGCAAACCGCGCCGCTCCAAGCCGATTGAAAAGCTCTGCAATGTGCCGGAGGATGAGATGCCAAAGTGGTTCCGTCACGGCATGATGGCGGCGCAGCTTGCCCCGACGGCACTGAATCAGCAGAAGTTTTTTGTCACGCTCGAGGGCGATTCGGTGACGGTCACCTCAACGAAGAAAAACGCAATGGCGGAGATCGACCGCGGCATCGTCCGATGTCAGTTTGAAGCCGCCTCGGGACATCCCTGCCGGTGAGTGCGGAATGCGGTATCAACAATGCGGTATCGCTCCGCGATGATTGATATTGGGCTCCGCCCAAACCCGCCAAAGGGATACTATCCCTTTGGAATCCCATTTTTATGTGTGGATATAACAAAGCCGCTCCAATCAACCTGAATCGGAGCGGCTTTCTTCTATTTCAGCATAAACATGGGATTCCAAAGGGTCAGTGACCCTTTGGCGGAGTTTGAGGCGGAGCCTCATTATAAATCCATCGGAGATACCTTATTCTGACGGAGATGCGCACAGGCTTCGGCGGCTGCCGGATGCGCTGCTGTCATGTGCGTGATACGGTGCGTATATTTCTGGAAAAGAAAACCTGCTTGTTATATTTCAAAAAATAACGGATAAAAGAAAAGACACAGTTCAGAGAACTGTGTCTTTTGGTGGGAGAGGGTGGATTTGAACCACCGAAGCGAAACGCAACAGATTTACAGTCTGCCCCCTTTGGCCACTCGGGAACTCTCCCATATTCAATTGAAAGCTGGTGGACGGACTTGAACCCCCGACCTGCTGATTACAAATCAGCTGCTCTACCAACTGAGCTACACCAGCATTTGGTTTCGTTCGTGCTGTCCGTGGTCAGCTTGTTTATTATAGCACAGAGGCCCCGAAATGTCAAGCGTTTTTTGAAAAAATCGAGAAAACTGTCCGTTTGCACAAATATCAGCAACAATGTATACACATAATAACGAAAATATCAGATGCTGCACGCATTTTGATATGCTGGGACAGGGGAGCCGCCTGAAAAAAAGCTGCGGCAGGCGCAGGACGCTTACCGCAGCGGTTTGTTATGATTCAGGATTTGCGGAGAGATGCTCTTGCAGCCATTGCTGAAACAGCGGTGCATCTTCGATCAGGCTGATTGCGGCGGCGGCGTGGGCGTCCTTCGAGCGGATGGATGTGCCTTTCTGCTCGCCGCGGGACAGTGCAACAAACTGCGTTGTCTGTTCCGGCAGACAGAAACCGTAGGTCAGGTGATATGTCTCCTCGACATCCGGCGCCGGCGTCTCATCATCGCGCACGTCGCGCTCGCTCCCGGGATCAATTGCGGCGACCTCCGCGGCGAATTTCGCGGTCTCGTCCTCCGGCAGTCTGCCGATCTCCTGCAGCGGGTCTGCAAGATCAAAGATCGCCGGATCGAGAAGCGCTTTCTTTCGGAAGAAAGCGGGTTCGCTGTCGGTGCTGCACTGCGTTGTCAGGACGGTGCCGTCCTGTTTGACAAAGAACATATAGACCATATTGCTCTGGTTGCTGTCGGGGAATGTCAGGTCGATGTCGAGCAGGTATTCGGTTGTCAGGGCGGGTTCTGCATCCGGTGCGGATGTTCCGGCGGCTGTGACCTCCGGCTTCGACGTTGCGGTGGGTTCTGCTGCGCATCCGCAGAATGCTGTACAGCTCAGCAGCAGGAGCGCTGCAAGTATGGCTTTTGCTGTGTTCATATTTTAACATCTCTTTTCGTTTCTAAAATTTGGGTAGACTCAATCTGATTATAGCATATTATAACGTAAAAAGCAATCGGAGAGAAGGAATCTTATGTGAAACAGTTTTCTTGCCGGAGTACTTTAGAAAATGCAGGCGGGCTCTGTCTCCGCTTAAGGATGTTCATTCAGAATTTCATTTCATCTCCAATAGAAAAGCCGCGTATTTACAATGATTATCTAAAAGCGGGATTCCAAAGGGATAATGTCACTTTGGCGGAGCCCCCATTTGCAATCCATCGGAGATACCGATTTAAGCCGCATGCAGCTCGAAACCGGAGAACCGTGAGCGCGGGCGGGGTTCAAGACGGCGCTGCGCCGAGACGCACCGGAGCTGTTCCGAGGCGAGCAGCACGGGGATGAGCCATACCGCTGCAATCGGGAGCAGCAGCAGCGGCGCCGACAGCATCCTCGCAAGCACAATGCCGCCGGATTGTCCCCGCGAATACCGGAACGCACTGCGCAGAATCACCCACGCAGAACGGTGCGGCATTCTGAGATAGCTATAGGGCAGCGCCGATGATGCTGCCAGTGCCCGCAGCGGCAGCAGAATCGCAGCAGCGGCGAGAAATCCGAGGTGTAGCACCGTCAGCAGGGGGAGCAGCCCTTCGTCCTCCGGCGGGATCATCAGCCAGATGCTTTTCGCCGCGTATCCCAGCAGCAGCGCGGGGAATGCGGAAAGCACGATCACAGTCTCCATGAGCAGCCTTGTCCCGATCGCCCTGCACCAGAGCCAGACGCTCCCGCTGTGTGCGAGAAATCCGAGATCGTTTTCATCGAGTGTACCCGCAAGCCTGCCGATCTGCCAGTCTGTCTGCATCCGGAGCGGCGTGCAGATCAGCAGTGCGGTCAGGAGCGCTGCCGCGAGAAAGAGATCGCCGCGGTTCGGCAGTGCGGAATCTGTGTCCCGCAAAAGTCCTGCGCCGCGCAGCAGATTCTGTACGGCTGCCGCTGAGAGCAGCGTGACAATCCGCAGCAGATAGCGCGCAGCCCCCAGCACGGCGGTGCTCCGGCGGCAGGATTTCAGGCGCCGCGCGGATTCATGCAGCACGCGGCTCATGAGATATAATCCTCGAGCAGCTCGCGCAGTTCCGCGGAATCTGAAACGCGGAATCCGTATTCGAGCAGGATGCGGTCATAGTCAGGCAGCCACTCTGCGGGCAGCTCATAAGCGGCGGAAGGCTCGCGGCTCCCCTCGGGGTAGACATATAGCGTATCGGCATCGAGCTTGATGAGATACCCCTGCTCCGGCAGATTCTCCGGCAGCAGATCGGCAGCAGATACGCTGCTTTCATCCGGATTGACGCTCTGTACCGTTACACGGTCCGTGCTGTATGCCGCGAAAACCGTATCGTCCATCTGCGGGATCGGCTCGATTGTGCTGCGGAGATAAACGAACGTGCCCGAGCAGAGCAGCACAAGCCCCGCCGTCACCGCAGGCAGCAGAATTCTGGATATCTGATTCATTTTGGATGGCTCCTTTCGTGTGTCCGGATCGGTTGTATCGTCATTATGCTGTAAATTTTCAAGTTTTATGCGCGAACAATAAAAAAAGCATTAAAATTTTATGAAAGTGCTTAACAAGAATCTGATTTTGTGCTATAATATACTTTGTATTTATATGTCATTTTCAGCGCAGATGCAGACAGCATTGCAGGCGCAGATAAACCGCATCCGGCAGCCGACAGAGACGCTGCCGCAATCCGAAAGGGGAACTGAACTATCATGAGTGCTTCCACACATTCAGGCACAGCCGGAAAGAAGCAGACAAACCAGAAAAAGGTCTACCGCAGACCGCTGATCCTGCGCATTCTCAGCACGATCGGCACGGTTCTGCTGACGACATTTCTCTCGTTTTTCCTGCTCTTTGCGGTCACCGGCACGATCTGCGCGATCGCCGCAACCATGTATATGACCGATTACATGGACAAGACCACGCCGATCAGTATTCAGGAGCTGACCGTCTCCGGCGCGACCAACATCTTCCAGCTGGATTCCGACGGCAACTACGTGAAGGTCTGGCATCAGGAGAGCGAGCTGAAGCGTATTCCGGTTGAGCTTGAGCAGATTCCGCAGCATACGCGCGATGCGTTTGTCTACGCCGAGGATGAGCGCTTCTATGAGCATGAGGGCGTGGATTTCAAGCGTACCGCTGCTTCCTTTGCCAACATGATCCTGCGTTTCTGGTCATCCGATCAGGGCGGTTCGACCATTACCCAGCAGCTCGTCAAGAACCTGACAGGCGATGATGACAAGAGCCCGCAGCGTAAGCTCCGCGAGATTCACCGCGCAATGGAACTCGAAAAGAACTACTCCAAGGATGAAATCCTGCTGAATTATATGAACTATATCGGCTTCGGCGGTGCAAACAACGGCATCGAGATGGCGGCAAACACCTACTTCGGCAAGCATGTCGAGGATCTCACGATCGCGGAGAGCGCCTGCCTTGCTGCAATCCCGCAGAGCCCGGAGATCAACAACCCGTTCGCAGGCAAAAACGAACAGGCATACAACGAAGTCACGCACACATGGTATTATACCGATGAAACGGTCAATACCGGCCGTGCGGTCAACCGCGCCCGTATGGAGTACATCCTCAAGCAGATGTACAAGAACGGCGCGATCACCTTCGATGAATATGAGGAGGCGCTGAACGAGCACCTCGTCTTCAGAGATACCGATGAATACCTGATGACACATCCGGATGAGCAGGTCGTCGCGGATGACGGTTCGATCATGCTCGACGATAAGGGTGAGCAGAAGCCGAACTCGTGGGCAGTTGATGAGGCACTGAACGAATTTGTCGATTACCTGATGGAAACACAGGGCATCTCCCGCGAGCGTGCACTGAAGATCATCTACACCGAAGGCTATCAGATTTATCTGACTGTCAATCAGGACATGCAGGACTATCTCGAAAACAAATTCTCCAACATGGATAACCTGCTCATGGGCATGACCAATGCAGCAGCGACCACCTATTACCGCGACCTCGACGGCGACGGCGAATATACCGATGAGGAGAATCTGCCGCTGCAGGCGGGCTTCACTGCGATTGACTATCACGGCAGAGTGCTCTGCACCTGCGGCGCAATCGGCGAGAAGAAAGGCTCCCTCGGTACGAGCTTTGCTTCGACCGAACCGCAGCAGCCGGGTTCCGCAATCAAGCCGGTCACCAGCTACGGCTACGCGCTCTATCATGACTATATCGCGTGGGGAACCCACGTTCAGGACTACCCGCCGATCACCATTCACGATAAGGAGACCGGCAAGGATAAGCTCTGGCCGACCAACTACACCGATGTCAACGGCGTCATGAGCTATTCCGGCAACACCATCAACATCTTCTATGCGCTGGAGCGCTCCTACAACACAATTCCGGCACTGCTCGTCAAGACCTACGGTCCGAGAAATGTGTTCGATTTCGCAACCCAGACGCTCGGTCTGGATCTCAACGAAGGCTATGACGTTGACTATGCTCCGCTCGCCGTCGGCGCTCTGGGCTACGGCATCACCGTCAAGGATCTGGTCAATGCATACATGGTCTACGGAAACGGCGGCTACTTCAACGATGCACACATCATCAGCAGAATTGAAAAGAATGACGGCTCGATCTTCGTTGATTTTGAGAAAGACTACAAGCAGGTCATTGACGCGGAGACCTCTTATGTCATGAACAAGCTGCTGCAGAATGTTGTCCAGAACGGTACCGGTACCGCAGCACAGCTCTACACGGGCGGCGTGCAGGTCCCGATCGCCGGCAAGACCGGTACAACATCCGACTGGTTCGACCTGATGTTCGTCGGTCTGAATCCGGAATTCGTCAGCGGCGTCTGGATCGGCTACAAGGAGAACAGAGAGATCAAGTTCCACGGCGGTATTCAGTCCGCAAGAGTCTGGAAGAACATCATCGGCGAATGGATTGTCAACCATTACTACGATGAGGACTTTGAAAAGCAGTTCCCTGCCTGTGATACAGTTTTCGCTGCACCGTACTGCCTGGCAACCGGAAAGCTTGCAGGTCTGGCGTGCCCGCAGGGTACAATGGGTTACTGGAAATCCACGAACCCGTGCTGGTGCGATAACTATGAACTGAGACTCGGCTTCAATGCGCTTGCTGAAGATGCAGGCTGAGCCGAAAACTGCGTACAGGATTCTGTCGCATAAATGGTATCTGTATTTCACCGAGTTTTTCGCCGGCATGTCCGTCATGGCGGCGGAGCTCGGTGCAAGCAGACTGCTGGCGCCCTATTTCAGCTCGTCACAGATCGTCTGGACAATCATCATCGGCACGATCATGATCGCGATGGCGCTCGGCAATCTCTACGGCGGACGCTCCGCCGACAAGCATCCCGATCCGGACAGGCTCTACCGGAGAATTCTGGTCGCGGCGGTCTGGATTGCGGCGATTCCGTTCCTCGGAAAGCTCGTCATTCTGGCGATCTCGGCGCTGCTCGTTGTGACCGTCAGCACGAACTTCCTGATCTGGGCGGCGTTCCTCTCCTGCATGATCGTCTTTGTGTATCCGCTGTTTCTGCTCGGCACGGTGACGCCCTCGCTGGTCAAGTACACCGTCAGCAGCCTCGATGACAGCGGCAGAACCGTCGGCACGCTCGGCGCAGCCAATACGATCGGCAGCATCATCGGCACATTTGTCCCGACATTTGTCTCGATTCCGGCGGTCGGTACGGCTGCGACATTCGTCATTTTCTCCGGCATCCTGCTGCTGCTCGGCGTGATCTATTTCATCTCGGAGCGGCGCGGTGCGGTCAGAGTGATTGTCTCCGCTGTGCTGTTTGCGGCGGCATCCGCTGCGGCGCTTATGCTCGGATTTGCCTTCTGGGACAAGACGCTGACGCTTGAGGACGAATCGGTTTATAACTATCTGCAGGTTCGCGAGGATGACAGCAGAGTTGTCCTTTCGACGAATGTGCTGTTCGGCGTGCAGTCCGTCTATGTCAAGGGCGATGCGCTGACCGGCATGTATTACGATTACGCACTCGCGGCACCCCTGATGCTTGAAGCACCGCAGGCGCCGCATGATATGCTGATTCTTGGAATGGGCACCGGCACTTATGCAACACAGTGCCGGCGCTATTTTGATAGTATGGCAATTGAGGGCGTCGAGATTGACGAAAAGATCACCGATCTTGCGCACCGCTATTTTGCGCTCGACGGCAGTGTGCCCGTTGCGACCTATGACGGCAGGGCGTATCTCGCCGGAACCGACCGCAAATATGATGTCATCATGGTGGATGCCTATCAGGATATCACGATTCCGTTTCAGATGTCCACGCAGGAGTTTTTCCGCATGGTGCAGGCGCATCTCACGGAAAACGGCGTGATGATTGTCAATATGAACATGACCTCTGACCGCGAAAACGGCATCAATGCCTATTTGCAGGACACGATCGCATCTGTTTTTGATACGGTCTATACGGTCAATGTCTACGGCTCGACGAACCGCGAGCTCTTTGCCTCGCAGAATCCGGATATCGCGCAGCTGCTGGAAAAACATGCCGCTGCGGAGAGCGATCCCGATCTGATGAAGCTCATGAAGCGCGTCTCGGACTGCCTCGAACCCTATCACGGCGGCTCGCTGCTGCTGACCGATGACAAGGCGCCCGTTGAACTGCTCGGCATGCAGACGATCGACGATATGATCCGGAAGGAGCTTGCCTACTACAAGGAGAAATTCCTGACAGAGGGCATTTCCGGTATCATCAACGGATAATCCGGAGAATGCCGGAGTGAAAGGATGGTTATGATGCAGGCTGGTCCGTTTATGTCCGCAGTATTCATGTGGATGACTTGGGAGAGGGATCAGGAAAAGGAACACCGCAAATGGCTTATTTGGCTTGCTTTCTGGGGCATTTGTTCCATTTTGAAGCTTGTCCGCATTTTCAAAAAAGCAAGACGCTGTTCAGCATTTGTGGAGGCAGAGGTTGTTGATACTGAGGATATAGTCTTTCAGGCGCATCGGCGTAGAGGTCCTACAATGTACGGGCATATTCCGATTTACCGCTATGAATATGACGGCATAGAATATCAGGAGCAAGGAGTGTGGGGTTCTTATAGTAAATTTGCACTGATCGGAGCGAAACACAAGATTCGTATTAATCCGCAGAATCCGAAAGAAATGTTTTATTGGAAGAGTGAGCTAGTTCTTTGGGCGCTATTCACCATCTCTATTATGTTATTAACGTTCCCTTTATTTGATATGGTCCACTTTTATTATGATCCGGAAAGCGCCTGCCTGCCATAAGGAGATATTCCTGACAGAGAGCGTTTCCGGCATCACCAACGGATGAGAGGTAAATATGGAAGAACTGCAGCTTGTGCCGGTCACGGCGGCGGATACGAAGATCATCGCGGAATACTGCGCGGCATTCCCCGAAAGCCGGATGCGCGTGACCTATGAGGAGAACCGCATTCCCGGGCTGGATCATCTCGAAGAACATGATGATATTGCGGATTGGCTGCAATATACTGCGCTGATGCGCTGGGGCATCACATGGTTCAAGACGCTCCGCTGCTCAGACGGCAAAATGGTCGGGGCGGTGATTCTGCGGCACGACCTGCAATATGACGACGATGATCCGGAATTTGCCTCGCATATCGGCTATTCGGTGCGCCCCGATGAACGGCGCAAGGGCTACGCGAAGGCGCAGCTCCGGCTCGCACTCGAAGAAGCGCGGAAAATCGGACTGGAATCGGTGCGGATTGTCTGTGTCGATTACAATACCGCGAGCCGCAGAACGATTGAAGCCTGCGGCGGCGTGCTGCGCGATTCGATCCGCGGCGAGGAGTCCGGTCTGGAAGTGCTGCGGTTTGACGTCGCAGCCGGATGATTGAAGGCGATGCATCTGGGCGCTGCCCGATGATACATCTATAAAGGATAGAGTGTTATGTTTCGTATTTGCTGCCCGTGTCATTTCGGGCTTGAATCTGTTTTGAAATTTGAGCTTGTCAGGCTCAGTGTTCCGGAGATCACCGCTGCGGACGGCAGAGTCTCCTTTTCCGGCGGCTGGGATGAGATCGCCGCTGCGAATGTCGAGCTGACCGCCGCGGAGCGCGTCCTCGTCGAACTCGGGACATTTTCCGTCAAGGCGCAGCGCGGCAAAACCGCATTTGATCCGCTGTTTGAGGGCGTCACGGCGGCGCCGCTCGAGGAGTTCATCGGGCGCGACGATGCGATCATTGTCAAGGGCAGCTCGCTGAATTCGGCGCTGCACAGCGTTCCGGCGTGTCAGGCGATTGTCAAAAAAGCGGCGGTTACAAGGCTGCAGAAAGCCTATCACACAACCATGCTGCCGGAGACAGGAGCGCCGCACACGCTGCAGTTCCAGATCCGGAACGATGTCTGCACGCTCTATCTCGATACAACCGGCACGCCGCTCTATAAACGCGGCTGGCGGCAGCAGGCGGTTCTCGCGCCGATCCGTGAGACGCTTGCAGCCGGAATCCTCGATCTTTCGCATGTCCGGAGCGACACGCAGCTCTGTGATCCGTTCTGCGGCTCCGGCACGTTCCTGATCGAGGGTGCAAGACGCGCCATGCACATCGCCCCCGGACTGCACCGCAAATTTGCCTGCGAGACATGGGATCAGGCGCCGAAAGAAGCCTTCCGCAAGGCTCGGACGGCGGCAACTGAAAAAATCAACCACAACGCGGAATTCCACGGCTTCGGATTCGATGTCGATCCGGCGGCGGTTGAGCTGACGATGCTCAATGCGAAAAAAGCAGGCGTTGCGGACCGGATCACCGTGAAGCAGCAGGATATTAAGGATTTTCGTGCGGAATCCGGCTGGAATATCGTCTGCAATCCGCCCTACGGCGAGCGGATGCTCGATGTCGAGCAGGCGAGAGCGCTCTACCGCACGATGAGCAAAGTCATCCCGAATGATCTTTCGTGCAGCATCATTACGCCGGATACCGAATTTGAAAAGTGCTTTGAACGCAAGGCGCGAAAACGCCGCAAGCTCTATAACGGCATGATGCAGTGCCAGCTGTATCAGTACTGGTGATCTGTGCGCCGCGCGTGAAACCGGAACGTGACTGATTTGTCCGGGGAGCCCGATAAGGGCATCACAATATGGAAATACAAGCCTGAATCAAATGCATAATACCTGAAAGGATGATGAAAATGCTGACACCGAATCTTACGATCAATGTAGCGGGACACCTCTGCATCGGCGGCGCTGATACCGTGACGCTCGCAAAGACGCACGGCACACCGCTCTATGTCATGGATGAGAATATGATCCGCGAGAACTGCCGCGGCTTTGCGGGCGTGATCGCGGAGGAATACGAGGGCAGGGGACTGATCTGCTACGCGAGCAAGGCACTCTCCTGCAAGGAACTTTACCGCATTGTCAATGCCGAGGGGCTCGGCTGCGACGTTGTCTCCGGCGGCGAGCTCTATACCGCGCTGCAGGCAGGCATGCCTGCGGAAAAGATCGTGCTGCACGGCAACAGCAAGACAAACTCCGAGCTGCAGATGGCGGTCTCGCACGGCGTCGGCAGAGTGGTCTGCGATAATCTGCCGGAGCTCAAGCGTCTCGATCAGATTGCGGGCACTGCAGGCATGACGGTCAATGTCATGCTGCGCATCAAGCCCGGAATCGACGCACATACGCATGATTTCGTCAAGACCGGTCAGATTGACAGCAAGTTCGGCTTTGCGCTCGAAACCGGTGAAGCAATGCAGGCAATCAAGGCAGCAAGCCTCTGCCCGAATCTGCGGCTCGTCGGTCTGCACTGCCACATCGGCTCGCAGATTCTGGACACCGAGCCCTTTGCCGAGGCGGCGCGCGTCATGGTGCGCCTGATGGATCAGGTCAGAAGCGAGCTCAATATCACGCTGCCGGAGCTCAATCTCGGCGGCGGCCCCGGTATCCGCTATACCGAGGCGGATGATCCCAAGCCGTTCAGCGAGATCGTCCGCGCGATTCTTTCTGCGCTCAAGGGCATCTGCGCGGAGCTGGACTATCCGGCGCCGTTTGTCCTGTTTGAGCCGGGTCGCTCGATTGTCGGCGGTGCCGGTCTGACGCTCTACACCGTCATGGCGAAGAAGGTTATTCCGAATATCCGCACCTATGTCCTCGTGGACGGCGGCATGTGCGACAATCCGCGCTATGCGCTCTATCACTCGGAATATGAGGCGCTGATCGCGAACAAGGCTGATCACCCGCGCGATGAGCATGTCACGATCGGCGGCAAGTGCTGCGAAAGCGGCGACCTCATCGGCGAGGATATGCCGCTGCAGGCTGCCGAGGAGAATGATATCCTTGCAGTGCTCGCGACCGGTGCATATAACTACTCGATGGCATCGAACTACAACCGCAATCCGCGCGCGGAGATTGTCATGGTGCGCGACGGCGAGGCGAGAACGGTTGTCAGGCGCGAGACCTATGCCGACATTGTGAAGAATGATATTTAACTGATCGAAAAGACTTGCACGCCCCCGATTTCTGTGCTATAATGGTGACAGAAACGGGGGTGCTTGATTTGATCAAAAAAGCGGTATCCGGAAGCATCCTGCATGTTGGCTGTCTGGTTTTGCTGACACTTGTGTTTGCAGTGCTTCTGACGCTGCCGCTGTTTTTCATGCTGTTGGATTTTCGTGTCTACATGAAACATGCGCAGACCACAGAGGGGACTGTCACCGGTTTTGAAAGCGTGCCGGTTCTGCGGACCGGACCGGACGGAGAAGATTATACTGCCTACGATCATCATGCAGTTGTCAGCTTTCAGACGGCGGACGGAACGGAGCGGACATTTACCAACGAGTTTCGCGTACCGATTCGCAGCACTCTGAAAAAAGGCGACAGCGTGACGGTCCGGTATAACGATACGCGGGCGATGCTGATCGAGGATTATGAACGGAACATGACAGACTTCCGGAAAAAACTGCGAACCTGTCTGCTCTTGACTGCGGGGTATATCCTGATCGCGGCTTTGATTGTCATCAGGGGAAAACAACGCAAACAAAAGAAAAATGCCGCTGATGCGTCTGCCGGATGAACGGCGCACAGCGGCGGAGGATGATATGCATACATTTACAATCGGGGCGAACGATGCCGGTCAGCGCGCGGACAAGTTTCTGCTGAAAGCCTGCCCGAAGCTGCCGAAATCGCTGCTTTACAAAACCTTTCGCAAAAAGGATGTCAAGTGCAACGGCAAACGCATCCTGGCGGAGACTTTTCTTGCGGAGGGCGACACCGTGCAGGTCTATCTGCCGGATGAATTCTTTGCATCTGCGAAGAAAACCGTTGCGCAGAAGCATTTGCCGAAGCCTGAGATCATCTATGAGGATGCCGATATCGCGCTGATGAAAAAGCCGGTCAATCTGCCGGTGCATGCGGATGATCAGGGCAGCAGCGACACGCTGCAGGGAAGATTTTTGCAATATCTTGCGCAGAACGGCAGCTATGATCCGGAACAGGAGCAAAGTTTTACGCCCGCTCTCTGCAACCGGCTCGACCGCAATACGGAAGGATTTGTCATCGGGGCGAAAACCGCTGCGGCGCTGCGCTGCGTCAATGAGATGATTCGCGAAAACCATGTGATCAAGCAGTATTTCTGCATCACGGCAGGGATTCCGCCGAAGGTGCATGACACCGTGCATGCCTATCACAGGCGGCAGGAGGGCAAGCCCGCCGAGATTTCCCAAACGGCACGCGAGGGATTCCGAGAGATCATCACCGAATATGAAGTGCTGCAAAAACATGACGATCTTGCGCTCGTGCTGGTCACGCTGCATACCGGCAGAACGCATCAGATCCGCGCGCAGATGGCGGCGCTCGGGACACCTGTCCTCGGGGATAACCGCTACGGAAACCGCGCGGTCAATCAGAAGTATCACGAGGCGCACCAGATGCTCGCTGCCTGCCGTCTGCGCTTTGATGTGCCGCCGGACGGACATCTGCTCAGCGCGCTCTATGGCAAAGCATTCGGCTACACACCCGATTTCTGCGCAAGGTTCGGGTTTGAAATATGAGAAAACAAAATCCGCTGAAATGTGCGTATCTGCATCGTTTCAGCGGATTTTTTGTGTGCGGGGAATCACTCCTTGAGCCCGCCTGCTTCGGGCGTCATGTAGCGCTGGGCGAAGAAATAGACCAGAATCTGCGGGAGCATCGCAATGCAGCAGACCGCAAGCACACGGTTCCACGCAAAGCCGCTGTCCGCATCCATCGAGAGCTTGATATACACCGAGAGCGGATAGCGCGCGGGTGTTTTGACATAGAGCAGCGGTCCCATGTAGTCATTGACCGTCCAGAGCAGCTGCAGCACGCCGACCGAGATCAGCACCGGACGCAGCAGCGGGACAAGAATATAGAACAGCGTCTGGAGCGAGCTGCAGCCGTCGAGCCGTGCCGCTTCGTCATAGGTGCGCGGTATGCCGCGGAAAAACTGAATCAGCATCACAACAAGCACCGTATCTCCGGCGAGCGCCGCCGGAACGATCAGCGGCAGATAGTGCGGCGAATCAATCCAGCCGAGGCGGTTGAAGAGCACAAACTGCGGTACATACAACACGGTCTTCGGCAGGAACAGCGTCGCGAACAGCAGCGCGGTCAGCAGGCGCTTGCCTTTGAAGGAAAACCGCGCAAAGCCGTAGGCGGTCAGCGTGACCGAGATCAGCGTCAGGAGCACCTTCGGGATCGCGATCAGGTAGGTGTTGCGCATCGCTTTGAGCAGCCCGATCTGTCCGCCGTAGGATGTCAGCGCCTTGCGCCAGCCCTCGAGAACCGGATGGCGCGGCAGGATGCCGGCGGTCGAGAATAACTCCTGATTGCTGCGGAACGTCGCGCCGAGCAGCCACAGCAGCGGATAGATCATCACGAGCGCACCGGCTGTCAGGAGAAAATATCGCAGAATCGCGGATTTTGAAACTCTGCTCATGCGGCACCCCCTTCATCCGGATCATAGACGAAGCGGCGGCGCAGCAGAAGAAACGCTGCGCTCACTGCCGCCGAGAGCAGGAACAATACCCATGCGAGCGCGCAGGCATAGCCCATTTGATTTGCCGTGAACGCGCTACGGTAAAGCAGCAGCGAGAACAATGTTGTTGCGCCGCGCGGACCGCCCTCGGTGATGACGAACGGCGCGTTGAACTCCTGCAGCGCCGTGCAGAATCCCAGCATCAGGTTGTAAAACACAACGGGCGAGATCATCGGCAGGCGGATGCGGAAAAAACACCGGACGGCGCCTGCGCCGTCGAGCATGGCAGCGTCGCTCAGGTCGCGCGGAATCTGCTGCAGGGCGGCGAGGAACATCAGCATCGGTGCGCCGAACTCCCAGACGCGCAGCAGAATCATCACCCACATGGCGCCGTGCGGGTCCGCAAGCCATGTCACCGCGGGCAGATGCAGCGCCGTCAGGATTGCATTGACTGCGCCGCCGTCGCGGAACATTGCCTTCCAGAGCACAGCCGCCGCGACCGATCCGCCGAGAATCGAGGGCAGATAATAGAGCGTGCGGTAGAGCCGGATGCCGCGCACTGCCCGTTCCAGCAGCACTGCCGCGAGCATCGCCGTGCAGAGCCGCAGCGGGACACTGACGCAAGCGAATTTCAGCGTCAGACCGATTGCGCGCAGCACTTCTTTGTCCTGAAAAATCTGTATATAATTCATCAGCCCCGTATGGCGGACGCCGCGGAACAAATGGAAATCTGTGAAGCCGCAGAGCAGCGAGTAGAGCATAGGGACTGCACGGAAAATCAGAAATCCGAGCAGCCACGGCAAAATATAAAGCGCATGCCGGTTCCGTTTGATGAAACCGGCAGCGGAATTCGATTGTTTCATAGCATCACGCTCCTTCGGCAGATGCCGCGTATATTATGCACGGGATTGCGCGCCGGCGGGCTGCTCGATGCGTTGCTGCAGGAACGCCGCTTCTGCCGACATCAGCGCACCGATGCCTTTTGGATCGTTGACCGCCTTCGGCTCCGAGAAGTAATATTCCGCCGAGCCGTCACGCGCCTCCGCGCCGCCGAGTCCTGCCGCGCCGCAGATATCCGTCAGCAGGATGCCGTCTGC
The DNA here is from genome assembly GCA_017523995.1 of Oscillospiraceae bacterium. Next base: position 66,102 of record JAFWUX010000123.1, read on the forward strand.
CGTCCTGCGGAGCTTGTGCGCCTTGACGCTCTGCAGGATATCCGCGCCGACGCTGTACATCGCTTGGGGCAGAATGTGCATCTGTGCGCCGCGCATGATCGCATACGCCGCCATCAGGCTGCCGGAGGTCTCCGTATAATTGCCGCTGAGCGCGGGCTTGTCGATCACCTGACAGAACAGCCCGCCACATGTGCGGAAGCGCATCAGCGATTCGACCGCATCGCGCAGGATGCCGCCGAGCAGACCGCGCAGCGCCGTTTCGGATTCCGGCAGCAGCGCAAGGGTATCCGTCAGTGCCATGAGGAACCAGCCTTCGCCGCGCAGCCAGAAGGACGCGGAAAGTCCGGTCTCCGGATCTGCCCACGGCTGCTGTTTTTCCTCGTCAAGCGCGTGGTAATACAGCCCTGTCACGGGGTCGCGCAGACGGTCACGGATAAAACGGAACCACTGCCCGATCTCTGCAAAAACCGCATCCTGACCGGTGCGGCAGGCGTATTCCGCGAGGAACGGCGCCGCCATATAGACCCCGTCGATCCAGACCTGATGCGGATAGATGCCCTTGTGCCAGATCATGCCGCTCTTTGTCCTCGGATGCTCTGCGAGCTGCGCTGCCTGCCAGCGGATTGCTTTGCGGTAGCGCGGGTCGCCGGTCTGATCGGCGGCGAAAAACAGTGCTTTGCTGCAGTGGAAGCTGTCCAGTGCATAAATCTGAACCGGATAGTTCCGGATGCTGCCGTCCTCCCCGACAAACGCGGAAAGATAATCCAGCACGAATTCTGCATAGCGCGCATTGCCCGTCGCACGGAACAGCCGGATGCAGCCGAGAAGCACGCATCCGTCCTCATAGTTCCAATAGGATTTGAAGGGCTGATAGCTTTGCAGATATGCCTCAAAAAGTTGTTCTGTCATGGCTTTTCTCCGGCAAGGGCAGCCTGAATTCCGGCGCAGAGCCGTTCTGCCGCTTGGGAAACCGAATAATCACCGTAACTCAGACCGGTGAACACATCCTCGTATACACCGCCTGTGCCTTTGAGCGACGCATGCTCGAAATCCGGATCAATGCGGAAACCGATCCAGTCGTTCATGCGCTGATAGGCCTCTGCAGAGATGTCCCCCAACAGCCCTGCAGTGCCGCAGATATCATATGCCTTGTGATTGAGCGGAATGCCGCGCTCTGTGCCGAGCAGCCGCACCGCCTCCTCATTGCTGACCAGAAATGCGATCAGCTCCGCGCAGGCTTCCGGATCGTCGGTGTGCTTTGAGATTGCAAAGCCCTGCGCGATCTTGGAAAACCCGCCGTGCCATTCACCGAGATCGGTGAAATATGTCCCGACTGTGAGCGTCTGCCCGCTTTCGAGTGAATCTATGAATTTTCCGGCAGAGGAATCCCATTCGTAGATGCCGCCGTATCTGCCGGTGATCCAGTTTTCGTCCTTATCAAAGCTGTCCGCGCCGCCGCCTGCAATCTGTTTGAGCGGCGGGATCACATGCGTCTGCTCGAGTTCGTCGATGGTTTCCAGCGCCCATGCGATCTCGGATTCCGAATACTGCAGTCTGCCGTCAGCAACCCATTCGCGCCCATAGCGGCATTGCAGCAGATAGACCGTGAACAGCATCCGGTCATACCAGCCGAGCGCCAGCGGATAATATGCATCGCCGAGTTTTTCCTGAAAGACTTTGCCTGCCTCGCAGAGCGATACGAAGGAATCCGGCACCGGGATGCCCGCCTGTTCAAAGGTGGTCTGATTCCAGAAAAAGACTCTGCCGGTCTCGCTGATCGGGATGCAGCGGAGCTCGCCGTTTTCGGTGCACATCTCCAGCACATCGGGATCGTACTGCGAGAGCCCGACAATTTCACCGTAGGGCTTCAGATCAAGAAAGCCCGCGGAATCGGACTGATAATCACTGAGCCAGTTCCGGTTGACCTGCATGACATCGGGCTCGGTGCCGGCGTAGAGTGCTGCCGCTGCGGCATCCTCCCAGCCGTTCCATGCGCCGTATTCGGTGTGTACAAGGATATCCGGATGCTGCGCTTCAAAAGCGCGGACTGCGGCTACTGTCGCCTGATGCCGCGATTCGCCGCCCCACCATGAGAACCGGATCTCACGCTTTTTCTCTCCGGACGGCGCGGTACCGCAGCCCGAAGCGCAGAGCAGGAATGCAGCCGTGATGCAAAGCGTCCCCACACGTTTTCGCATAACATTCTCCATTCATGCAGCAGCTTTTGTGCTCCTGCCTTACAATCTGTATACATTATACCGGATTCCCGGAGGATTGTCAATGCAAAATTATCTGTTTTTCCCGACTTTTCGTCCGGTACACGGCAGCATCTTGACAAATTGCTCCCTTTATGCTATAATAGTATAAACACCGCAGCGAGGCGCCTTATCAGTATCCTGATAGGGCTGTTTTTATGTATACGCCGTGTAATATTTTCAGACACCGGAGCCGGATTGTCTGAATATCGGATGATTCATGCCGTTTGTCCATTGCATTTTTTGCGGATTTATGGTATACTGTGAGAGAATCCGGAAAAAGGAGGCGCTGATATGCCGAAGGATCATCTGCGGCAGGAAATCATTGATATTCTCAGGCGTGCCGTTTTTCTGGATATTGCAGCATATCTCATCAGCGTGATTGTCCTCGGCGCGACGCTTTCGTTTGCGCTCGGACTGCTGCTCGGAACGGCGGTGCTGCTTGCGACTCTCTTTCTGCTCAAGATCAGCGTGGAGCGCATGGCAGCCGACGCAAAGCGCAGCGGTGTGACAAGTCAGCGGCGGTATCTGCTCTTTTACGCAATGCGCCTCGGCGTATTTGCCGTCGCATTCGGTGCGGCTGTGATCCTGCGAAAATATATTTCGCCGGTTGCGGTTGCAGTCCCGATGCTCTATCCGCGCCTGATCTATACACTGGGCGCACTGTTTCAAAGAACCGGTAAAGCCGGTCAAAAAAGAGGTGAGAAATAACTTCTATGGCTTCTATGGCAATGATGATGATCCCGAAGATCCTGCAGGGGCCGGAGGAGCTGACGGTTGAGGGTCCGAAGGTGCTCTTTACCTTTGATCTGTTCGGGCTGAAGATCAACTTCACCGAGACGGTCATCCTAGAGTGGATTGTCATGGCGATTATACTGGGGCTGAGCTTTTTCCTGACGCGCAATCTGAAGGTCAAGGCGGTCTCAAAGCGGCAGGTCATTGCGGAAATGGCGGTCGGGGCGATCACGAATCTTGTGCGCGATACAATGGGAAAGCGCTGGCTCTGGTTCACGCCCTATATCGCAACGGTCTTCTGCTTCTCGATCTTCGGCAGCCTGATCAGTCTGCTCGGCGTGCGTGCGGTGACCTCGGACTTCTCCGTTTTGCTGACATGGGCGGCGATCACGTTCATCCTGATTACATGGACAAAGATCAAGTACGGCGGTGTGGGCGGCTACCTCAAGGGCTTTGCCGATCCGATTCCCGTCATGCTCCCGATCAACATCCTGAGTGAGGTCGCGACCCCGACGGCGATGGCGCTGCGTCACTTCGGCAACATCGCGGGCGGCTCGATCATCATGGGACTGGTGTACTACGGACTGGCAAGTCTCAGTCACATGCTGCACATGCAGGTGCCGGTGCTGACGGTCGGTATTCCGGCGGTACTGTCGCTCTATTTCGATCTGTTTTCCGATTTCATGCAGGCGTTCATCTTTATCATGCTGACAATGGTATTCATCAGCAACGCAGGCCCTGCGGAGGATGAACAGACCGCATAACAACATTTTTCAAAGGATATTTTATCAAGGAGGATTTTTCTTATGGACATGGGTGAAGCAATTATTCTGGCAGGCTCTGCGATCGGTGCAGGCCTCGCAATGATCGCAGGTATCGGCCCGGGTATCGGTGAAGGATACGCGGTCGGTAAGGCATGCGAAGCAATCGCAAGACAGCCGGAGGCATCCGGCGCGGTCACAAGAACAATGTTCGTCGGCTGTGCTGTTGCGGAGTCTACCGGTATCTACGGTCTGATTATCGCGCTGCTGCTGATCTTCCTCAAGCCGTTCACCTGATCGGCACAGCAGCAAATACGATAAGAGAGGCTGATATTACATGAAGCTCGGATTTTTATCCATTGATCTCGGCACCATTCTCTTTACGCTGTGCAATACGCTGATTCTGTTCCTCGGGCTGAAGCATTTTCTCTTTAAGCCCGTACAGAAGATCCTGTCCGAGCGGCAGGCGGCTGTCGATCAGACCATGCAGGATGCGGAGGATGCGCGTTCCAGAGCGGAGGCGGCGGAAACGGAATATACCGAAAAGCTCGCAAACGCAAAAGAGGAATCCGCGGCGATGCTCCGCAATGCAACCAGAAAGGCACAGCAGCGTTCCGATGAGATCGTTGCACAGGCAAAGGCGGAGGCGGCAGGCATCCTGCAGCATAATCGCGATGAGCTCGAGCGTGAGCGCCGCAGAGCAGAGAGTGCCCTGCGCAGCGAGGTCTCCGGTCTTGCCGTGATGGTCGCAGAGAAGGTTGTCGAGCGTGAGATCAATCAGGAGGATCACGCAAGACTGATTGATGAATTTATTGATTCGGTGGGTGATGTGCAGTGAGTTCGGAGGTTTCTTCGGTTTATGCAAACGCGCTGTTCTCGCTCGCGAAGGATACGGGCGATGCGGCACTGCAGGAGACCCGTTCCGATCTGCGGCAGTGTGCCGTGCTGTTCTCCCTGAATCCGGACCTGACAAGACTGCTCTCGCTCCCGACGCTTTCCGTCTCGGAGCGGCTGGAGATCGCGAAAAAAATCTTCGGCGATGACAGCCTTGTAAGCCGCCTGATCTTTCTGCTGATCGACCACGGCAGAGTGCCGTATCTCGGGGAGATTGCAGATGATTTCGATGCGCGGATGCTGGATTATCAGGAGACAACGGATGTCACCGTGACAACGGCTGTCGCGCTGAGCCCCGAACAGAAGGAGCGCCTGCGCGAGGCACTCGCAAAAAAGCTGCATCGGACCATCCGCATTACGGAGCACATCGACCGCAGCATTCTCGGCGGTGTGATCGTGCAGTACGGCGATACCCGAATTGATAACAGCGTGAAATTTCGTCTGGATGCGCTCAGGGAACAGCTTACCTGACCGGATCCGTTATAAGAAGGTGCAACATGAAATTAAGACCAGATGAAATTACCGATATCATCAAGGAGCAGCTCAAAAACTACGAAGCAAAGCTGAATCTTGCCGATGTCGGTACGGTAATCACCGTCGGTGACGGTATTGCCAATGTGCACGGTTTGGAGCAGTGCATGTCCGGCGAGCTGCTGGAATTTGAAGGCGGCATCTCGGGCATGGCGCTCAATCTCGAGCATGATTTTGTCGGCGCCGTTCTTCTTGGCTCCGATCACAATATCAAAGAGGGCACGAGCGTCAAGCGCACCAAGCAGATCGTCTCGGTGCCGGTCGGCGAGGAGCTGCTCGGCAGAGTTGTCAATGCGCTCGGTGAGCCGATCGACGGCAAGGGCCCGATCCTGACCGAGAAGACCATGCCGATTGAAAAGATCGCGCCCGGCATCATCACGAGAAAATCCGTGCATGAGCCGCTGCAGACCGGTATCAAGGCGATTGATTCCATGATTCCGATCGGCAGAGGTCAGCGTGAGCTCATCATCGGCGACCGTCAGACCGGCAAAACCACCATTGCCCTCGATACGATTATGAATCAGAAGGGCAAGAACGTCATTTGTATCTATGTCGCGATCGGTCAGAAGCGCTCGACCGTTGCAAATGTTGTCGAGACGCTGACAAAGGCTGAGGCGATGCCCTATACAATCGTTGTTTCAGCGACGGCTTCCGAGCTTGCGCCGCTGCAGTACATCGCACCGTATTCCGGCTGCACGATGGGTGAGTATTTCACCGATCAGGGCAAGGATGTGCTGATTGTCTACGATGATCTCTCCAAGCACGCGGTCGCATACAGAACGCTCTCGCTGCTGCTGAAGCGTCCGCCGGGACGCGAGGCGTTCCCGGGCGATGTGTTCTATCTGCATTCCCGTCTGCTCGAGCGCGCATGCTGCCTCAATGAGAACTACGGCGGCGGCTCGCTGACAGCGCTCCCGATCATCGAGACGCAGGCAGGCGACGTTTCCGCGTATATCCCGACAAACGTCATTTCGATCACCGACGGTCAGATCTTCCTTGAAACGGATCTGTTCAACGCCGGTATCCGTCCGGCTGTCAACCCGGGTATTTCGGTTTCCCGTGTCGGCTCGGCGGCGCAGATTCCTGCGATGAAGAAGGTTTCCGGTTCGCTCAAGCTGACCTATTCGCAGTTCCGTGAACTGCAGGCGTTCTCGCAGTTTGGCTCCGATCTTGATCGCGATACCAAGGAGCGTCTGGAAAAGGGCGAGCGCGTTGTCGAAGTGCTCAAGCAGGGCAAGAACAGTCCGCTTTCCGCTGCCGATCAGGTTGTGATTCTCTATGCAGTCACGAACAATCTGCTGCGCGATGTGCCGGTCAGCCGGATCGCGGAGTTTGAGGACGCACTGCTGCAGGAGGTCGATGAGACGCACAGCGAGATCATTGACGCGATCACCGAAACAGGCCAGCTGAGTCCGGAGACTGCCAAGGAGCTGAAAACCGTCATCACGGATTTTGTGCAGCGCTTTATCTGACCGGAGGTGTAACACATGGCAGCTTCCAATATGAAAGCGATCAAGCGCCGGATCAAATCGGTCGAAAGCACAATGCAGATCACCAAGGCGATGGAGCTTGTCTCCTCCTCCAAGCTGCGCAAGGCGAAGGAACGCTCGGAGCAGGCTGTTCCGTTTTTCAATCTGCTCTATCAGACCATGAGTGAGGTCGCATCCGAAGCGGTCGGCTTTCATTCGGTCTATACGGAGGAGCGCGATGAGGGCGCTGTCCTGCTGATTATCATGGCAGGCGACAGAGGTCTTGCGGGCGGCTTCAATCTCAATGTGTTCCGGCTTGCGGACAAACGCATCCGGGAGCTCAACACGCGCGGCAGAGAGGTCGTGATTATGACCGTCGGCAAGAAGGCTTCGGAGCACTATGCGAAGACAACCTCCCGCGTGCTCGGTACCTTTGATAACATCGGCGAGACCGTTACAACCTACACCGCGCTGCATATGGCGGATCATATCGTATCGCTGTTTCAGCAGGGGCATCTCGCAGGCGTTGAGGTGTTCTTCACGAATATGGTCTCCCCGCTCTCACAGGAGGCACGGCAGATGCAGGTCATTCCGGTGCCGAATCTCGAGCGCAATCCCGGCGTGCAGAGCCTGACAAACTACGAACCGAGCCCCGAGGCGGTGTTCGATTCGCTGATTCCGCAGTATCTCGCCGGCATCCTCTACTGCACCATCGTCGATACCTATGCCTCTGAGCAGGCGGCAAGACGCATGGCAATGGAGAACGCGACCGACAATGCGCAGGAAATGATCGACGATCTTTCGCTGAAATATAACCGTGCGCGGCAGGCATCCATCACGCAGGAGCTGACGGAGATTGTCTCCGGTGCAAGCGCGCAGAACTGAGATGTCCCGCGGAACACGGGCATCCTATCAACAAACTAACAGAAAGTAGTGAGCTGATTCATGGCAAACGAAGAACTCAAGCGCGGCGGCACCGGCAAGATCGTGCAGATCATCGGCGCTGTCGTGGACGTGCGCTTCAAAAAGCATGAGCTTCCCCGTCTGCTCAACGCAATCGAATGCGACAACAACGGAACCAAGCTCGTGCTCGAGGTCGCACAGCATATCGGTGACGATATCGTGCGCTGCATCGCAATGAGCAGCACGGACGGTCTCGTCCGCGGTCTCGATGCTGTCGATACCGGCAGCCCGATCCGTGTGCCGGTCGGCAGAGAGACGCTCGGCAGAGTGTTCAATCTCCTCGGCGACCCGGTTGACGAGCAGCCTGTGCCCGAAACTGCGGAGCGCTGGCCGATCCACCGCGATGCGCCCTCCTATGAGGAGCAGGCGGCGAGCAGCGAGGTGCTCGAGACCGGCATCAAGGTTATCGACCTGATCGCGCCGTACTTAAAGGGCGGCAAGATCGGTCTGTTCGGCGGCGCAGGCGTCGGCAAGACCGTTCTGATTCAGGAGCTGATCAACAACGTTGCAAACCAGCACGGCGGCATCTCGGTGTTCACCGGTGTCGGCGAGCGTACCCGTGAGGGCAACGATCTCTATCACGAAATGAAGGACAGCGGCGTTCTCGAAAAGACCTGCCTTGTCTACGGTCAGATGAATGAGCCGCCCGGGGCGAGAATGCGCGTGGCGCTCTCCGGTCTGACAATGGCGGAATACTTCCGCGACACCGAGGGACAGGATGTTCTGCTGTTCATCGACAACATTTTCCGCTTCACGCAGGCAGGCTCGGAGGTTTCCGCACTGCTCGGACGCATGCCGTCTGCCGTCGGATATCAGCCGACGCTCGCGACCGAAATGGGCGCGCTGCAGGAGCGTATCACTTCGACCGGCAAGGGCTCGATCACTTCCGTTCAGGCGGTTTATGTCCCTGCGGATGACCTGACCGACCCGGCTCCGGCTACAACCTTTGCGCATCTGGATGCGACCACCGTCCTCTCCCGTCAGATTGCATCGCTCGGTATTTATCCGGCAGTTGACCCGCTGGAATCGAGCTCGCGCATCCTCTCGCCGGAGATCGTCGGCGAGGAGCACTACCGCGTCGCACGGCAGGTGCAGACCATTCTGCAGCGCTATACCGAGCTGCAGGATATCATCGCGATCATGGGCATGGATGAGCTTTCCGATGAGGATAAGCTGACCGTTTCCAGAGCACGTAAGGTGCAGCGTTTCCTGAGTCAGCCGTTCTCTGTCGCGGAGCAGTTCACCGGCATGGAGGGCAAATATGTCCCGATTGCTGAGACCATCCGCGGCTTCCGCGAGATCATCGACGGCGAGCATGATGACATTCCGGAATCTGCATTCCTGTTTGCCGGCACGATCGACGATGTGCTCGAAAAGGCAAAGACACTGGAGGAGGATGCAGAATGAGCACGTTCTCTCTGCAGATCATCACGCCGGAAAAGATTTTCTTTGAGGGCGAGGTGCAGCGCGTGATTGTCCGGACAACAGAGGGTGATGTCGGCATTCTCGCAAAGCACGAAAAATATGTAGCGGCACTTCCGTCGGGACCTGTCAAGATCACCATGCCGGACGGTACCGAGCGCCTTGCTGCACTCTCCGGCGGTGCGGTCAAGGTTTCGCCGGCGCAGACGGCAATCCTTGCGAATGCCGTCGAATGGGCTGAGGATATTGATGTGGACTGGGCAAAGCGCTCCGAGCAGGATGCACTCCGCCGCAAGGAGAACAGCAAGGATCAGACGGAGCTGCAGTATGCAGAGATGAAGCTGAAGCGCGCGCTGAACCGTCTCCGCGTATCCTCGATGAAAGAATAAACAGAATTCACGCTTTTTGATTGCATTTTGAAAGGAAAAGGGTATCTTTACATGAAGAAAACGAAGTTTCTCGGAATTATCACGCTGGTCTGCCTTTGCTTCGGCATTGCGCTGCTGACCGATCTCCCGAAGTTTATCAAGTATCAGAAGGGCGATATCAAGGATTTTGAGACGGTCGCGGCGGGCGAGCTGAAAAAGGGCGATCTGGTGCAGGGAACCATCGACCTCACCGACGGCTGCATCGCAACCAACGAGCAGACGAAAACCACATTCGGCATCGAGACTTCCAAGAGCACCACATCGCGCTACTATGCGGTCTATATGTACAACGAACAGTACATCCTCTATCAGACCGGCATGAAGGATCAGTATGAGACGCTGGATAAGCTGACGGATGAGTGTGATGAATATTACAGCTCGCTGGATGAAGCATACAGCGCTGCCGGGGACGGCGATGTCGATCTCAGTAAGGTGAAGGCGCCGGAGACCACGCTCGAATTTACCGGTTCTGTTTCCGAGATTCCGGATGACCTTAGTGCAATCTTCCGTGAATGGTACGGCGAAGGGTTCGATCAGGACTGCGAAACCGTCATGATTACCTATTCCGATTTCAGCCGCTATCTGCGGTTTGTGATCGTCGGTGCCGCAGGTGTTGTGCTCGGCATCGTGTTCCTTGTGCTGACGATTCTCTCGCACCGCAAGGAAAAGGAGTTCAGTTTCTGATCTGCGGGGATCAGTCTGATAAAAAATCTGAAAGAAGAGGGGATTCTTATGAAAAGGATGAAACGTCTGACAGCAGCGCTGGCTGCTGCCGCAATGCTCGCGATGAACGGTTCTGTTCTGCCCGCTGCACAGATGTCCGTTTCCGCTGCGAGCGACACGCAGGATGACTGGCTGCATGTCGAAAACGGCAAGGTTGTCGATCAGAACGGCAAGGAAGTCTGGATGACCGGCGTCAACTGGTTCGGCTATAACGCAGGCCGTCAGGTGTTCGATGGCGTCTGGTCGAAGAACATGCACAGCATGCTCAATCAGATCGCGGACCACGGCTTCAATCTGCTGCGTGTCCCGATGTCCACACAGATCATTCTGCAGTGGAAGAACAAAAAGCCGGATACCGGCGGCGGTGTCGGCGAAGTCACCATGATGGTCAACCCCTATGAGAATCCGGAGCTGACAGTCGGCGGCGGCGTGGACGGTGCCGGTCAGTATGAGCTGAAATACAGCTTTGATATCTGGAATATGGCAGTTGACTGGTGCCGCGAGAACGGCATGAAGATCATGATTGATATTCACAGCGCAACCACCGCGGCAATGGGTCACCAGAAGCCGCTCTGGTACGATGACAACTTCTCTGAGAAGGACTGGCTCGAGGCGCTGGAGTGGTTCACCGACTACTACAAGGACGATGACACGATCATCGCAATCGACCTCAAGAACGAGCCGCACGGCAAGCCGGAGGAAGGTTCATTTGCCAAGTGGGACGATTCCAAGGACGCGAACAACTGGAAGTATGCAGCTGAAAAGGGCGCAATGGCGTGCCTCAAGCAGAATCCGAATCTGCTGATTATGATAGAGGGCATCGAGTGCTATCCGGATTTCGCGAACGGCGGAGACTGGACAACGCCTGCCGTTGACTATGCACATTACGATGAGCCTTCCAAGATCTTCGGCGCATGGTGGGGCGGCAATCTCCGCGGCGTCAAGGATCATCCGGTGGACATCGGCGAATACAAGAAGCAGATTGTCTACTCGCCGCACGATTACGGCCCGCTGGTCTGGAAGCAAAAGTGGTTCTATATGGACGATGATTCCAAGACCTTCAGCCGCGAGACGCTGCTCGACGATTACTGGCGCGATACATGGGCATATCTTGTCGAGGACAATATGTATCCGCTGCTCATGGGCGAGTGGGGCGGCTTCATCGACAAGGAGCATGACCCGACCGGCGAGAACAAGCACTGGATGCAGGAGCTTCGCGATTACATGATCGACAAGCACATCCACCACACATTCTGGTGCTTCAACGAGAACTCCGGCGATACCGGCGGACTTGTCTACGATGACTTCGGCAAGTGGGATGAGGACAAATACGCATTTGTCGAAAAGGCACTCTGGCAGGATGAAAACGGCGTGTTCATCGGTCTCGACCACAAGATTCCGCTCGGTGCAAACGGTCAGTCGCTCAGCGATTACTACGGCGGCGGCAAGACCATTGACCATCCGGAAACCACGGTTGTAAGCGAGACCACCACCACTGCACCCGTCACCACAACCGCGCCTGTGACAACCACTTCCGATTCCAAGCCCGAAACCACCACCACCACGAAGAATGAGGGCGTCACGTTTCAGGTCAAGTGGGGCGATGTCAACTGCGATAAAAATGTGGACGTTTCCGACGCTGTGCTTATCTGCCGCTATTCTGCTGAGGATCAGACAGCGAAGATTACAACGGAAGGCAAGGTCAACGGAGATGTGAACGGCGATACCGTGGTCGATACCAAGGACGCACTCAAGATTCTGAAGTTCATTGCCAAGATCATCACCGAGGAGCAGCTTGCTCCGGTGAAAATCCCATAATCAATCCGACAGGCGGCGATCTCAGCCGCCTGTCATGCTTTCTGAAAGCGATACAATCAAAGGAGGAGCGTACTATGAGTCTGGAACAGGTACCGGCATCCGAGCGCATCCACATCGGATTTTTCGGCGCGCGCAATGCGGGAAAATCAAGCCTTGTCAATGCACTGACGGGGCAGGAGGTCTCGATCGTCTCCGACGTCGCCGGCACAACAACGGACGCCGTCATGAAAAGCATGGAGCTGCTGCCGCTCGGCCCTGTGGTGATTACGGATACCGCAGGCTATGACGATGATGACGCGCAGCTCGGCGCTCAGCGCATCGAAAAGACAAAGCGCGAGCTGTTCCGAACCGATATTGCGGTGCTCGTCGCCGATGCCGCAAAGCCGTTCTCCGAAACCGAGGAGGCTCTGATACGGTTGTTCCGGCAGGAGCACACGCCGTTTCTGATCGCGCTGAACAAATGTGATCTCGCGGCGGGATGTCCGCAGGAGAAGCCGGAAAATGCGGTCTTTACCAGCACCGTGACCGGCGAGGGCATTACACAGCTCAAGGAGATGCTCGGGGCGCTGGCAAACACCGATGAACCCGAGCGCTTTATCATCCGCGACCTGATTGCAGCGGGGGATACCGTGATTCTAGTCACGCCGATTGACGAATCCGCGCCGAAGGGCAGGCTGATTCTGCCGCAGCAGCAGACACTCCGCGAGGTGCTCGATGCACATGCAAGTGCGCTGCTCGTTCAGCCGGAGGAGCTCGGCGGTCTGCTCCGTGCGCTTCATCAGCCGCCGCGCATGGTTGTCACGGACAGTCAGGCGTTTGCGGCGGTCGCGAAGATCGTGCCCGAAACCGTGCCGCTGACCTCGTTCTCGATCCTCATGGCGCGCTACAAGGGCTTTCTGCAGACGGCTGTCGCAGGCGCAAGAGCACTCAAAATGCTGCCCGACGGCGCAAAAATCCTGATCGCGGAGGGCTGCACGCATCACCGGCAGTGTAATGATATCGGGACGGTCAAGCTCCCGAAGGCGGTGCAGAGGTATACCGGAAAGCAGTTCGATCTCAGCTACAGCTCCGGCGGCACATTCCCCGCGGATCTCTCCGGCTTTGATCTTGTGATCCACTGCGGCGGCTGCATGCGCACCGAGCGCGAAATGCGGTGGCGGATGCGGCAGGCGCTTGCGCAGGGCGTTCCGTTCACGAATTACGGCGTCACGCTCGCTGCATGCACCGGTATTCTGCAGCGCACGCTCATGGGTGACATGCTCATAAAGCAGGCGGATTCGGAATGAGAGATAAATATTTTTGGCGAATGCAGTCAAAATCCGGCGAAAGCTCCGAATTTGTGCTTCCGAAACGGAAAACTGTCCGCGGGATATTGACAAAACTTTCACAATGTGCTATAATAGCGACAATGAAATGAACAAAGGCGTTCATTCGGCAAGACAGGATTTCTGTCTCCGGATGGACGCCTTTTTCTATGCAAGGAGGAATTTGAGATGATCCCACTGGAAGGTCAGGTGCGTATCCCGTCCGGCTGCGCAGTCTCCGCGATGATCTCACGCGACGGCAGACGCATGAACGGCGAGCGCATCATCGAGAGCATGGTGCCGATGCATGACCGCTCGAACGGTCTCGGCGGCGGCTTTGCTGCCTACGGCATTTATCCGGAATACAAGGATTATTTTGCGCTGCACATCTTCTTCAACAGCAGACAATGTCAGAGCGAATGCATGACGCTGCTCAAGGAGTATTTCGAGATTGTGCAGGATGAGCACATCAAGGTGCGCAAGATGCCGCAGATTACCGATGAACCGATCATCCGGCGCGTGTTTGTCTCGCCGATGCAGTCTGTGCTGCGGCATTTGCAGATCGACGAGAAGGAGCTGGTTGTCCGCATTGTCAACCGCATCAATGCGCAGCTTGAGGGCAGCTATGTGTTCTCCTGCGGCAAAAATATGGGCGCGTTCAAGGCGGTCGGTTTTCCGGAGGATGTCGGCAGATACTACCGGCTCGAGGAATACGAAGCCTACTGCTGGACGGCGCACGGCAGATATCCGACGAACACGCCGGGCTGGTGGGGCGGCGCGCATCCGTTCTGCATGCTCGATTATTCGATTGTCCACAACGGCGAGATTTCGTCCTATGACGCGAACCGCCGCTTCATCGAAATGTACGGCTACAAATGTACGCTGCAGACCGATACCGAGGTCATCACCTATATCGCGGATTATCTGCTGCGGCGGCAGGGGCTGACGCTCGAGGAGACGGCATCCGTCATTGCGGCGCCGTTCTGGTCCACAATCGACGCGAAGCCGGAGGCGGAAAAGCAGACGCTAACCTATCTGCGCAATGCATTCCCGAGTCTGCTGGTCACGGGACCGTTTTCGATCATCCTCGGATTCGAGGGCGGACTGATGGCGCTCAATGACCGCCTGAAACTCCGCTCGATGGTTGTCGGCGAGCAGGGGGATATGGTCTATATCGCAAGTGAAGAGGCCGCAATCCGCGTCATGGCGCCGGATATCACAAATATCTGGTCGCCCGCAGGCGGAGAACCGGTGATTGTCAAGGTGAAGGAGGGAGCGTTTTGAATTTCTATCCGGAATTTGAGGTTGTGCGCAATGACAGCCGGTGCATACGCTGCCGTGTCTGTGAGCGGCAGTGTGCAAATGAGGTGCACTGGTTTGATGCGGACGGCAAGGTGATGCTCTCCGATGAATCGAAATGCGTGAACTGTCAGCGCTGTGTGACACTGTGTCCGACGAGAGCGCTCAAGATTGTCAAGAGCGACTGCCGTCTGCGCGAAAACGCGAATTACTCCGATCAGACGATTAAGGAGATTTACCGGCAGGCGGAGACCGGCGGTGTGCTGCTCTCGTCGATGGGCAATCCGAATCCGCTGCCGGTTTACTGGGACAAGATTCTGATCAACGCCTCGCAGGTGACGAATCCGCCGATCGACCCGCTGCGCGAACCGATGGAAACGCGCGTATTCCTCGGCAAAAAGCCCGAGCGCATCACGAGAAATGCGGACGGCACGCTCGATACAAAGCTCGCGCCGCAGCTGACGCTCAGCATGCCGGTGATGTTCTCCGCAATGAGCTACGGCTCGATCAGCTACAACGCACACGCATCCCTTGCAAGAGCCGCAACTGCGCTCGGCATTTACTACAACACCGGTGAGGGCGGTCTGCACGAGGATTTCTACCAGTACGGCAAAAACACGATTGTACAGGTCGCGTCCGGCAGATTCGGCGTGCACAAGGATTATCTCGAAGCCGGTGCGGCAATTGAGATCAAAATGGGACAGGGCGCAAAGCCCGGCATCGGCGGACATCTGCCCGGCACAAAGGCGGTCGGCGATGTCTCCAAGACGCGCATGATCCCTGAGGGCAGCGACGCGATCTCTCCGGCACCGCATCACGATATCTATTCGATTGAGGATCTGCGGCAGCTTGTCTACTCTCTGAAAGAGGCGACCGAATACCGCCTGCCGGTGATTGTCAAGGTTGCGGCGGTTCACAATATCGCGGCGATTGCAAGCGGCATTGCACGCAGCGGCGCGGATATCATTGCGATTGACGGTTTCCGCGGCGGCACCGGTGCAGCCCCGACGAGAATCCGCGACAATGTCGGCATTCCGATTGAGCTGGCGCTTGCTGCGGTCGATAAGCGGCTGCGTGATGAGGGCATCCGCAACAATGTCTCGATTATCTGCGGCGGCTCGGTGCGCTCGGCGGCGGATGTGGTCAAGGCGATTGCGCTCGGCGCGGATGCCTGCTATATCGCGACGGCGGCATGTCTTGCAATGGGATGTCATCTCTGCCGGAGCTGCCACACGGGCAAGTGCAACTGGGGCATCGCGACACAGCGCCCCGATCTGGTCAAGCGGCTGAATCCGGATATCGGTTCGCAGCGGCTCATCAATCTCATGGATGCATGGCGGCATGAGATCAAGGAGCTGATGGGCGGCATGGGCATCAACTCGATTGAGGCACTGCGCGGAAACCGTCTGATGCTGCGCGGCGTCGGTCTGACTGAAAAAGAGCTTGAGATTCTCGGTATCTCGCATGCAGGCGAATAAGGCGGGGTGTGAAAGATGAAACGAATCTATGTGAAAGAGGAATGGTGCCTCGGGTGCCATTTGTGTGAATATAACTGCGCGTTTGCCAATTCCGGTCTGACGGACATGGTCAAGGCGCTGCGTGACAAGCCGATCTATCCGCGCATTCAGGTCGAGACCGATGAAAACGGCGTGACCTACGCGGTCTCCTGCCGCCACTGCACCGATCCGGTCTGTGTCAAGAGCTGCATCGCGGGTGCACTCTCCAAAAAGGACGGCGTGATCGAAATCGACCACAGCAAATGCGTCGGATGTCTGACCTGCGTGCTGGTCTGCCCCTACGGCGCGGTTGTCGAGGACGGCAGCGGCGTTGCGCAGAAATGTGAGCTGTGCATGAAGAATACATGCGGTGCGCCTGCATGTGTCAAGGGATGTCCGAACGGCGCGATCGTCTATGAGGAGCGGGGTGAAGCGGAATGAAACACTATGTAATTATCGGCAACGGTGTTGCTGCTGCCGGATGTATCGAAGGCATCCGCTCTGTCGATACGGAGAGCGCGATTACCGTCATTTCCGCGGAGCAGCATCCGGTCTACTGCCGCCCGCTGATCTCCTATTATCTCGAGCAGAAAACCGATCTCGAGCGCATGCAATACCGCAAGCCGACCTTTTATGCGGAGAACGGCGTCACGGTGCTCTACGGCAAAACGACGGAGAAAATCGACGCAAATACGCGCCAGATCACTTTGAACACCGGCGAGACGCTGCCCTTTGATGCGCTCTGCAATGCAACGGGCTCTGCGCCGTTTATCCCGCCGATGCAGGGGCTCGATACCGTGCAAAACAAATTCAGCTTCATGACGATTGACGATACGCTTGCGCTGGAAAAAGCAATCACGCCGGAAAGCCGCGTGTTGATCATCGGCGCGGGACTGATCGGGCTGAAATGCGCAGAGGGTCTGCACGGGCGTGTGCAGCAGATCACGGTCTGTGACCTTGCGCCGCGCGTGCTCTCCTCGATTCTCGATGATACCTGCGCCGCCATGATGCAGAAGCATCTCGAGGCAAACGGCATTGCATTTCTGCTCGGCAACAGCGCCAAGGAATTCAAGGGCAATACGGCGGTGATGCAGAACGGCGAACAGGTCGGGTTTGATGTGCTCGTGCTCGCGGTCGGTGTCCGTGCGAATACGGCGCTGATCAAGGATGCGGGCGGAACAGTCAACCGCGGCATTTTCGTCGATGATGCATGCAGAACCTCGCTGCCGGATGTGTATGCAGCGGGCGACTGCACGGAGTATCACGATATCTCGTCCGACACGGTCAAGGTCATGGCGCTGATGCCGAATGCCTATATGCAGGGGCATACTGCGGGTGTCAATATGGCAGGCGGTGCTGCGGTGTTTGACAATGCCGTCCCGATGAACAGCATCGGCTTTTTCGGGCTGCACTGCCATACGGCGGGTTCTGCGCCGGAGGGCTGCGAAATGTACGAAGAAACGGACGAAAACCATATCAAGCGGCTCTTTCTCAAGGATGACCGGCTCACCGGCTTCATGCTGATCGGGCACATGCACCGCACCGGCATCTATACCGCGCTGATCCGCAATCAGACGCCGCTTTCCTCCGTGGATTTTGCGCGCCTGAAAATCGAGCCGCAGCTTGCGGCAATGGGCAGCGCATACCGCGACAAAGTGCTGAAAGGAGTGGTCTGAATGGAACTGAATGTATCGGAAATGGGCTTTTCCGAGGTCAATGAGCAGATGCGGCAGACTGCGGACAGCGAAATCACGCTGACGG
Organism: Oscillospiraceae bacterium; assembly: GCA_017523995.1. The sequence goes on from JAFWUX010000123.1 coordinate 83,961, forward strand.
GCTGCATCGGGCAGCGCTTTCTTGCAGCGGGCACGAACGGCAAATATGTCCGCATCCGCGGCATTGCGGGCAATGCGCTCGGTGCTTATCTCAACGGCTCTGTGATCGAGACCTTCGGCAACGCGCAGGATGCCGTCGGCGACACGATGAACGAGGGCAAGATCATCGTGCACGGCAACATCGGCGATGCGGCAGGCTACGCAATGCGCGGCGGCAGAATCTTTGTGCAGGGCAATGCCGGATACCGCGCGGGCATCCACATGAAGGCGTATCAGGATAAGGTGCCGGTCATGGTGATCGGCGGACGCACCGGCAGCTTTCTCGGCGAATATCAGGCGGGCGGCATCATCATCGTGCTGGGGCTTTCCGGCGGTGAGCGCCCGATCGTCAGCAATTTTCCGTGTACCGGAATGCATGGCGGCAAGCTGTTCCTGCGATCGGACTGCGCGGGCATCCACTTCCCGCATCAGGTGCATCACCGCGCCGCTTCTGCGGAGGAGCTCGCGGAGATCCGGCAGTATGTCGAGGAATACTGCGAGCACTTCGGCGGCGATTCCGATGAAATTCTGAATGCGGTATTCACGCTTGTAACGCCGGACAGCGGCAATCCCTACAAGCAGATGTACGTTGCAAATTGAGGGGGCGGAGCGCATGACAAAGTATATTTTCGTGACGGGCGGTGTTGTCTCTGGACTCGGCAAGGGCATCACGGCGGCATCGCTCGGCAGACTGCTCAAAAGCCGCGGGCTGAAGGTCGCCGCGCAGAAGCTCGATCCCTATATCAATGTCGATCCCGGCACGATGAGCCCCTATCAGCACGGCGAGGTTTATGTCACCGAGGACGGGGCGGAGACCGATCTCGACCTCGGGCACTATGAGCGCTTCATCGACGAGGACCTGAACCGCTTTTCCAATCTGACAACCGGCAAGGTCTATGCAAATGTGCTGCAGAAAGAGCGCCGCGGCGAATATCTCGGGCGCACCGTGCAGATCATCCCGCATATCACGGATGAGATCAAGCATTTTATCTACAGCGTCGGCGAACGCGGCAATGCGGATGTGGTCATCACGGAGATCGGCGGCACCACGGGCGATATCGAAAGCCAGCCGTTTCTGGAGGCAATCCGGCAGCTCGGACACGAGGTCGGGCGCGAGAATACGCTCTATATCCATGTGACGCTGGTGCCGTATCTGAAAGCTTCGGGTGAGCACAAATCCAAGCCGACGCAGCACTCTGTCAAGGAACTGCAGGGCTTCGGCATCTCGCCGGATATCATTGTACTGCGCTCCGATGAACCGATCACAGACCAGAGCGTTTTCACGAAAATCGCGCATTTCTGCAATGTCAAGCCGGATTGCGTCATTGAGAATCTCACGCTGCCGAATCTCTATGAAGCGCCGCTGATGCTGGAGGATGCAAATCTTTCGGGCATTGTCTGCCGCGAGCTCAATCTGCAGACACCGCCGCCTGATCTCACCGAATGGCAGGCGCTCTGCAAACGGATTCGCGAGCCGCGCAGAAAGGTCACAATCGGGCTGGTCGGCAAATATGTGCAGCTGCATGATGCCTATCTTTCCGTTGCGGAGGCGCTGCATCACGCGGGCTATCAGCTCGGCGCGGATGTGCAGATCGACTGGATCGACTCGGAGCAGATCACGCGGGAGAACGCCGCAGAAACGCTCGGAGCAGTTGACGGCATCCTGATTCCGGGCGGATTCGGCGAGCGCGGCATCGAGGGCATGATCGCTGCCGCAGAATACGCGCGCAGCAGCAGAAAGCCGTTCCTCGGCATTTGCCTCGGCATGCAGATCGCGGTGATCGAATTTGCGCGGCATATGGCAAATCTCCCCGACGCGCATTCTGGTGAATTTGCGCCGGAATGCCCGCACAAGGTCATTGATTTCATGGACGGGCAGTATGAGACGATTGACAAAGGCGGCACGCTCCGGCTCGGCAGCTATCCCTGTGTGATCGCGCCGGAAACCACGATGATGCGCTGCTACAATCAGCCGCATATCGCAGAGCGGCACCGTCACCGCTATGAATTCAACAATGCATTCCGCGATGCGCTGACCGCAGCGGGGCTTTGCATCAGCGGCACCTCGCCGGACGGCAATCTTGTCGAGACAGTCGAGCTGACGGAGCTGCCGTTCTATGTCGGCGTGCAGTATCATCCGGAATTCAAGAGCCGCCCGAACAAGCCGCATCCGCTGTTTGTCGGTCTGGTCGCGGCGTCAATGGGTGCTTGATATGGGGAATTTACATGAAGAATGCGGCGTTTTCGGCATGATGTCGCCGCAGCCCAAAGACCTTGCACACCTGACATACTGCGGACTGTTTGCGCTGCAGCACCGCGGGCAGGAGGGCGCAGGCATTACCGTCAACGATGACGGCGTGTTTACCACGCACAAGGATCTGGGGCTTGTCGATCATGTGTTTCCGCCGCAGGTGCTCGCGGGATTTCCGCAGGGAACCATCGCGGTCGGACACACGCGCTACGGCACAACCGGCGGCAGTCAGCGGCGCAACTGTCAGCCGATGGAGGTCAATCACCACAAGGGCAAAATGGCGCTTGTCCATAACGGCAACCTCAGCAATGCGGGACGTCTGCGCAGCGTGCTGGAACAGCGCGGCGCAATCTTCCACACAACGAGCGACACCGAGATTATTGCATATCTGATCACACAGGCACGGCTCCGGACCGATTCGATCGAGGATGCCGTGCGTCTTGCGGTTCCGCAGCTGGAGGGCGCTTTTTCGCTGATTATCATGTCCGCGCAAAAGCTGATTGCGGTGCGGGATCCGCACGGGTTCCGTCCGCTCTGCATCGGCAGAAGGGCTGACGGCTGCTTTGTGCTTGCCTCGGAAAGCTGCGCGCTCAGTGCCGTCGGTGCAAAGTTCCTGCGGGATGTGGAGCCGGGCGAAATGATCATTCTGACGCCGGACGGACAGATGCAGTCCGACCGCAGATATGCGGCAGGCGCACCGAAGCGCATCTGCATTTTTGAGTATATCTATTTTGCCCGCCCTGATTCGGTTCTGGACGGCGTTTCCGTTCATGCGGCGCGCAAAAAAGCGGGCGCTCTGCTCGCTGCCGCACATCCGGCGGATGCGGATGTTGTCATCGGCGTGCCGGATTCCGGACTGGATGCCGCGCTCGGATTCGCAGAAGCATCGGGCATTCCGTACGGCATCGGGCTCATCAAAAACAAATACATCGGGCGGACTTTCATTGCGCCGTCGCAGTCCGAACGGGACAGCGGCGTGCAGCTCAAACTGAGCGCAATCCGCGAGACGGTCGCGGGCAGACGCATTGTGCTGATCGACGATTCAATCGTCCGCGGCACCACAAGCCGCCGCATTGTCAGTCTGCTGCGAGAAGCCGGTGCAGCCGAAATCCATATGCGCATTTCCGCACCGCCGTTTCTGCATCCCTGCTATTACGGCACGGATATTGACTCCGAGGAAAACCTGATTGCCAATCACCACACCGTTGCGGAGATCGCGCAGATGATCGGCGCGGATTCGCTCGGATTTCTGCCGCTTGAGGCGCTGCCGGAGCTTGCAGAATCGGAAGGAATCTGTACCGCCTGCTTCACCGGCGATTACCCGACAGCAATCGAGCAGGACGAATCGAAAGACCGCTTTGAACGCAAAATTCACGGTTGACAAGCAGCCGCAGCATGTGGTATGATATTGATGTCCCAACTATCTCTTGAAGATATCTGCTTGTCTTTTTGCCATGATACTGCGTTAGAAATCCTTGCCCTGCGTCAGCAAGGCTACGGCTTTCTGCCTTGTCTCATGACAAAAATCCAGCGCATCTATTCTTCAAGATTTCATTGGTACATTAATAGGAGCAATAAGAAAGGATGTGATTTCATGCTGAGTGTTTCGCAGCGCGATGCAGCGGAGCTGATCGAAAGCAGTGATATCAAGTTTGTGCGCCTTGCATTTTGTGATGTGTTCGGCGTGCAGAAGAATATTTCCGTGCAGGCATCCGAGCTGGAACGAGCCTTTGAACAGGGCATCGCGTTTGATGCCTCCTCGATTGCAGGGTTCCGCGATCCCTCGCACTCCGATCTGTTTCTGTTTCCCGATCCCCATACGATGACGCTGCTGCCGTGGCGTCCCTCGCGAGGAGGCGTGGCGCGGTTCTTCTGCGAGATCCGCAATCCGGACGGCTCGCCCTTTTCCGCGGACTGCCGCCGTTTTCTCGCGGATACCGAGCGTCTGCTTGCAGAGCACGGACTGCGCTGTGATATCGGCGCGGAATGCGAGTTTTATCTGTTTAAGCTGGATGAAAACGGCGCCCCGACGGATATCCCGCTCGACCGCGGCGGATATTTTGATATTGCGCCCGCAGACGGCGGCGAGAATGTCCGCAGAGAAATCTGTCAGACGCTCGAGACAATGGGCATTCAGCCGGAGCGCTCGCATCACGAGCAGGGACCGGGACAGAATGAAATTGATTTTCGCTACAGCAGTGCGCTCAGTGCCGCGGATAATGTCGTGACGTTCAAGCAGGTTGTCAGCACGGTTGCGGCGCGAAACGGGCTCTGGGCATCGTTTGCACCGAAGCCGCTCGAACAGGAGGCTGGTAACGGCTTTCACATCAACTGTTCACTGGCGCATGCGGATGTCCGCGCCGATGTGAACGAATCGCTGTTTCAGGCGTTCATGGCGGGCGTTCTTGCACACACGCCGGAAATGACGGCTGTGCTGAATCCGCTGGAAAGCTCCTATGCGCGCCTCGGCAGAGACAAAGCACCGAACCGCGTTTCGTGGTCTCCGAACAACCGCTCGCAGCTGATCCGCATTCCTGCCGCAGATGCATCGCATCAGCGCATGGAGCTCCGTTCGCCGGATGCGTCTGCGAATCCGTATCTCGCGTTTGCACTGGTGATGCGTGCCGGTCTGGACGGCATTCTCCGCAATCTGACGCCGCCTCCTTCGTGCAATGAAAATCTGCTGGATGCACCTGCCGCGCTTGCGGCGCAGTATCCGGCACTGCCGGCTGATCTGCAGGCAGCAAAGCAGCTGATGAAGGAGAGTGCATTCATGCAGCAGGTGCTGCCGGCGCATCTTTTTGCAGCTTATACGGAGTGACCGGCTATGCTGACGCGCTTTGAACAGAAAGAGGTTTTCGTCATTTCCTCGAATCAGAATTTTCACCGCTATGTACGGGATAATCTGCCGGATGGTGATTTTATCGTTTCGGGCGGAGCGGATTCCTGTACAGAAGCACGCCAAAAAATGATGGGCAATCGCTGCGCAATCGTTGTCATCAATATCCCGCTGGCGGATGAGTGCGGCACCGAGCTGGCGAGCGATCTTGCAGAGAACATGACGGCATCTATCATTGCCGTGGTGAAGAATGAGCAGGAGACGGAATTCCGGCAGGCGCTGGAACCGACGGGGATTTTTGTCCTCGGCAGACCGTTCCCGCACAGTTCCTTTCATCAGGCGCTCTATGATGCTGCGTCTGCCTATGCACGGCTGCAGACTGTCTCGCAGGAAAATCAGCGTCTGCAGATCAAGCTGATTGACCTGCGCATTGTCAACCGTGCGAAATATGCGCTGATCCGCTATCTCGGCATGACCGAGGAGCAGGCGCATAAATATATTGAGCAGCAGGCGATGAATCAGCGCATCTCCAAGCGGACTGCTGCGGAAAATATCCTAAAAACCTATGAGAATCAATGAGAAATCATAGGCAGATTGTAAAACTTTGTGAAATTTCTGTCAAGTGATTGACAAATGCAAAAAAATATGCTATGATGTGATACAGAAAACAGCAACGGCGCTGTTTCGGGATGAGTCCCGAAGTGCCGTTGCTGTTTTTTTGTTAATTACACTGAAAGGATGTATAATTATGAAACCGACTGATGTATTCGGAAGCCTTGTGTTCAATGATGCCGTGATGCAGGAGCGCCTGCCGAAAGCGGTCTATAAATCCCTGCATGAGACCATTGCAAACGGCAAAGACCTCGATCCGACTGTTGCGGATGTGGTCGCAAGCGCAATGCGTGAATGGGCTGTGGAGAACGGCGCAACGCATTACACGCACTGGTTCCAGCCGATGACCGGCATCACCGCAGAGAAGCATGACTCCTTCCTCTCTCCGGACGGCAACGGCGGCGCGATCCTCGAATTCTCCGGCAAGGAGCTCATCAAGGGCGAACCGGATGCATCCTCGTTTCCGTCGGGCGGTCTGCGCGCAACCTTTGAGGCACGCGGATATACCGCATGGGACCCGACATCCTACGCATTCATCAAGGAGAACAGCCTGTGCATCCCGACCGCATTCTACTCCTACAGCGGCGAGGCACTCGATAAGAAAACACCGCTGCTGCGTTCGATGGAGGCAGTCAGCGAGCAGGCAGTCAAGGTGCTGCATCTGCTGGGCTTTGACGATGTACAGCGCGTCAGCGGAACGGTCGGTCCGGAGCAGGAATATTTCCTCATCGACCGCGAAATGGCAAAGCAGCGCAAGGATATCATCTTCACCGGCAGAACGCTGTTCGGTGCAAAGGCGCCGAAGGGTCAGGAGATGGAGGATCACTATTTCGGCGTGATCCGTCCGCGCGTGCAGGCATTCATGAAGGAGCTGAACGAAGAACTCTGGAAGCTCGGCATCTACGCGAAAACCGAGCATAATGAGGTCGCGCCCGCACAGCATGAGCTTGCACCTGTCTACACAACCATGAACCTCGCCTGCGACCACAATCAGCTTACAATGGAGATCATGAAGAAGGTCGCGGAACGCCACGGTCTGATGTGCCTGCTGCACGAAAAGCCGTTTGCAGGCGTCAACGGCAGCGGCAAGCACAATAACTGGTCGCTCTCGACCGATACCGGCATCAACCTCTTTGCGCCGGGCAAAACGCCGGAGCGCAAGAGACTGTTCCTGCTGATGGTCGCGGCGGTCGTCGCAGCCGTCGATGAGCATCAGGATCTGCTGAGAATGTCGGTCGCATCCGCCGGAAACGATCACCGTCTCGGCGCA
>JAFWUX010000124.1 GCA_017523995.1 Oscillospiraceae bacterium
TAGGAGCTCCGCAGGGGTGAATCCGATAAAACGATCCGGTGGATCGTTTTTCGGAGAGGGGCGCCCTGCGATAGAGGGCGCCCCTAAGTGAATTGCAGCGCAATTCACTGGGAAACGCAACATCTTAAGTTGTTGGCATTGGTTAGGGCGGAGCCCCATTCAAAATCATCGCAAAGCGATACATCTAATATACATCTAAAAGGGGGTGCATCTGCGGATGCTGAAACAGATATCTGTCAAAAATCTGCCGCGTGATATCTTCACGGGCATTATCATTGCGCTGGTCTCGATTCCGATCTCTATGGGCTATGCGCAGATTGCCGGTCTGCCTGCGGTCTGCGGGCTCTACGGCTCGATCTTCCCGATTCTGATCTTCGGGCTGCTCTCGAGCTCGCCGCAGTTCATCTTCGGTGTGGATGCGGCACCGGCGGCTCTGGTCGGCAGCTGGCTCGTCTCGCAGGGAATCGCGCTCGGCTCGGCTGAGGCGGTTGAGATCGTGCCGGTGATTACGCTGCTTGTCGGCTTGTGGCTCGTGCTGTTCTCGGTTCTGAAAGCGGGAAAAATCGCGGCGTATATCTCAACGCCGGTCATGGGCGGGTTTATCAGTGGCATCTGCACGACAATCATCCTCATGCAGATTCCGAAGCTGCTCGGCGGCGGCAGCGGCACCGGTGAACTGCCGGAGCTGATTGCACATATTATAGAGGTATGCCGCACATCCTTTCAGCCGATGTCGCTGCTGGTGGGCGGCGCGGCGCTGGCGGTTCTGCTGCTCGGCAAAAAGCTCTGCCCAAAAGTCCCGATGGCGATTTTTATCATGGCGGCGGGCGCGGTGCTCGGTTTGACAGGGTTTGCGCAGCGTTACGGCATCAAGCAGCTTGATGCGGTTGCGGCGGGACTTCCGGCGTGGCATCTGCCGGCACTGACGCTCTCGCGCGCCGGTGATCTGCTGACGGTCAGCCTGACAGTCGCCGCGGTCATCATGGCGGAGACACTGCTCGCCTCGGGCAGCTTTGCGAATAAAAACGGCTACAAGCTGGAGGATAACCGCGAAATCCTTGTCTACGGGCTGGGCAATCTTGCGGCGTGCCTGACCGGATGCTGTCCGGTGAACGGTTCTGTCTCGCGCACGGCGATGGGCGAGCAGTACGGCGGAAAATCGCAGGTGATGTCTGTGGCGGCATCGCTGACGATGATCGTGATTCTGCTGTTCTGCACGGGATTCATCGGCTTTCTGCCGGTGCCGGTACTGACCGCCATTGTGATCTCGGCGCTGCTCGGCGCGGTCGAATTTGATCTGGCGCACCGGCTGATGAAGCAGGACCGCAGAGAGCTGCTGATCTTTCTCGGCGCATTTGCGGGGGTGCTGTTCTTCGGCACGGTCGCGGGCGTTGTGATCGGTGTGCTGCTTTCCTTTGTCTCGCTGATGATTCAGACGGCAAGCCCGAAGCGCTCCTTCCTCGGCGTAATCCCGGGACACGAGGGCTTTCACTCGCTCGAGCGCAATACATACGCTGTCCCGATTGAGCATGTCATTCTCTACCGGTTCTCGAGCAATCTCTACTTCGCGAATGTCAACCTGTTTATCAGCGATCTGGAGCAGGCGGTCAAGCCGGATACAAAGTGCATCGTTGTGGATTCGGGCGCGGTCTGCAATCTCGATATCACCGCCGCCGACCGCATCGAAGCCTACCGCAAAACGCTCAACCGCGCAGGCATCGAGCTCTATTTTGCATCGCATATCGGGGCGCTGAATGACCGGTTCCGTGAACTCGGGCTCGCGGGATGGGTCGAGCACGGCTATGTCCGGCGAACAATCCCTGCCGCACTGAAAAACGCGGGATTTGAGCCGCCCTATGTGCTGGAATCCGGCGACAAGGCTGCTTCCGATCCGCAGCGGGCAGGCAATCCGACGCGCATGGAATTTGAGTGGGCGTTCGGTGCGCATGCCGAGGAGGAAATGGAACAGTACACACGGGCGCTGCTGCAGAACATCAATGAGGACGCCGCGCCGGAGGAACAGCTCAGCGGCATCCTGCGGGCAAAGGGCGTCTGGAAGGATGTCAGCGATTCGGATCAGGAGGAGCTGCTGACGCATTTGCAGACGCATATCCGCGAGCTTTCCGAGAAGCTGCACCTCGAAGAACGCGCGGTCGAAGAAGCGATTGAAGCGCGCCGCATGAAGCTCGCGCTCCGGCTGATGCAGAACAATCCCAAGGCGGCGGATGCCGTCCGCACATACAACCGCGAGTATGAAGCCTCACTGAAAGCGCAGGAGCCAAGGCTCTACGATACGCTGATGCAGTACCGCAGAGAATCGCTCGCGCATCTTGAGCAGGTGCATCCGGAGTATTCGGAAATCATCCGCACATTCTATGAGGATACGGAAAGGGTGGGATAATCATGCGGCAGACCTTTCAGGCAAAGGTCATCAAACTGGAACATATCCGCGAGGACGGAAAATATCACAGCGTCTATACGCTGGAATATGAGGATGAAGGCATCAGGAAGCAGGTGACATCAATGGATGAGCCAACGAGCACCGTTGACGTCGGCGGAACGGTTGAGATCACCCTGGAGGACGGCAGACTTGTGCACACAAGTATCGGGGAAACAACGCGGCGGCACAGCATGCTGATGCTTTTCTGTCTGCTGCTGGTGATTGCATTCCTGATCGGCTGCGCGCTGATGATGTACTTTGTCGAATCGAATGCAGTCCGCATTCCGGCATTCATCATCGGCGCCGCAGTCCTGATCATGTTCTTTAAGAATTAGGAGTGAGAAAGTGAGGAGTGAGGAGTGAGGAGTTGCGGTATCGCCTTGCGGCGATGGATTTATTGATGTACCAATTAAATCTTGAAGAATAGATGCGCAGGATTTTTGTCATGAGACAAGGCAGAAAGCCGCAGCCTTGCTGACGCAAGGCAAGGATTTCTAACGCAGTATCATGGCAAAAAGACAAGCAGATATCTTCA
>JAFWUX010000010.1 GCA_017523995.1 Oscillospiraceae bacterium
CATTGACGAGTATCCCTATCTGAAACAGACCAAAAAGAAGAACGAAGTCGATTCCTATATGCAGGCGGTCATCGACAGGCTGCCCGAAAATGTCAAGCTGGTGCTCTGCGGTTCGTATATCACAGTGATGAAGGAACTGCTGGAGGAGGGCAATCCGCTGTTCGGACGGTTCTCGCTGATACAGCATATCCGTGACTTTGACTACCTTGACGCAGCGAAATTCTATCCGGAGCTTTCTGTTCGTGACAAGGTCGCTTTCTATGCCGTGTTCGGGGGAAGTCCCTATGTTCTGGAAAATCTTGACACAAGCCTGACACTCCGTGAGAACATTGAACGTCTGCTACTGCCCGAAACAGGTCTGGTGCGGTCACACATCGAGAATGTTATGCTCAAAGAGATACAGAAGACATTCGATGCGAGGATATTGGAAATTCTCGGCAACGGCAAGAAGCGCTACAGTGAGATACGGGATAAGATCGCGAACAGCGAGACAGGTCTGCTGGATAAGCAGTTGAAAATTTTGCTCGACATGGAGACCATTCAAAAGACCGAGCCGATCAACCGCCGAAACGACAAGAAAAAGCAGTTCTATGAGATCGTGGATAATCTGATGCGGTTCTATTTCACGTTCATTTTTGGCAAGGCAGGAACGATCGCTCGTATCGGTGAGGAGCAGTTCTTCAATCGAAATATTGATGCTGTATTGGAACAATTTATCAGCAGACGACTGGAAGGCATCGCGCTGCAATACTTCCACAGAGCCGCTATGCTCGGCAAATATCCCGATATTGACGATTTCGGGAGTTATTGGTACGATGATCCTGCCAACAAGACCAACGGCGAGTTTGACTGCGTGATACGGCGTGGGGAGCTGTATGATTTCTACGAATGCAAATACTTCGACCGCCCCATGACACTTGAAGAATGCCGTCAGGAAAAGGAACAGCTTGACAGCATCAAAGGCATCGCTGTGTCGGGCGTGGGTTTTGTCTGCACGGGTGGATTTGCGTCTGAAAAATCTGACGACTTTGAGTTAATCGACGGAAAAACACTTTACTTCAACGAATGAAAAAGCCGCCGCGCCGTCCCGAACGCTTTGACTATAATGAATATTAAATTTCCTGAAACGATATTGACTTTGGGCATTCTTTACAGTATAATAATAGTATGCAAAAACCGCAGTGCCGAATGCAGCAGCACGCGTTCCGTTCAAGCGGTTCTTTGTTTTCATTCGTTTTCAGGGCGCGCGTGCTCATCCGGAACGTGCATCCGGAGGAGCCGGCGAATAAAGGAGGAAAAATATGAAACAGCATCGCAGGAAGCGCTTCTTTGCCGGTCTGATGACGGCTGCTATCGCCGTGACAGCACCGGTCTCCGTTCTGACGCCATTGACTGCATCCGCAGCCATTTTCGTTGAGGAAAGCAGCTTTGACCGCAAGATCATTCCATGGATCCCGTTTCAGGCATCCCCTGCAAGGCAGAACGTCGATCTCAAAGACGGTGCCGCGCACATCACCATTCTGCATCCGGAAGGGAAAACCAAATCGCAGTCCGATCTGCAGTTCCGCCTGAATAATCTGAAATTCAGAAAGGGGCATGAATACACGATCAGCTTCAAGGTCAAGGCGAACCGCGCCGGCTTGGAGCTTGCTTCGCATATCTGCAACTTTGACGATTCCGAGCGCTATTTTGTGCTGGACGGTTCAGCCGGCGAGATGCATGCCGGACCGGATATGGGCGGTTCATGGGGATCCGTGCTCAAGCTGACAACGGAATATCAGGAGATCACTGCGGCATTCATCCCGACAGAGGATATCCCCTATTCCGAATGGCGGTTCCAGTACGGCTATGATACCAACGGCTTCGGCGGAAACGCAAAACAGGGCGATGAGATCTGGTTCGACGATATGTCGATCGTGGATGCCGCAGACGGAACCGACGCCGACGGCTGGCGTCCCGATTACGGCTATATCTCGCGGCAGCACTGCATCGACTGCCCCGAGATCGCGGTCAATCAGCTCGGTTATTTTCAGGGACTTGAAAAGCACGCGACGCTCAGCGACAATGCCGGTGACTCCGGACTGGATTACTGGCTCGACATGGATCACAGACCGGACAATGTGAAGCTTGAACTCACGGGCGCTTATGATTATGAGATCGTCAACGAGGACGGCGGTGTCGTTCATACCGGCAGAACCGAAAAGGTCTTCTATGACAGGGATTCCGGCGACCATGTATGCAGGATCGACTTCACGGAATTTCGCACGCCCGGTACCTACTGCATCCGCATCAAGGATACCACATGGACATCGCCCTATTTCAAAATCAGTGCGAATCCGTATCAGACCGACAACTCCGACCTGATGACGGACGCGCTCAATCTGTTCCGGTTCTGCCGTGCCGACAGCAAACTCGAACACAACCCCCGCGAGAAGGACGGCTACATTCAGCCGGAATGGGATCCTTCCCTGACGGCGGAATTTGACGGCGCGGATATCAAGGGCTGCGAAAAGATCGACGTCTACGGCGGCTGGTTCACCGGCGATACGGCGGATAAGGACATGATTCAGGCAGGCAGCACGGTCTGGACGCTCCAGAATATGTTCGAGCGTGCGGTCACGAACAGCACAGGCAGGCAGGACTTTACAGACGGCGACGCCGCGCTCTCCGGCACAGACAGGAAAAACGGGATCCCGGACATCCTTGAAGCATGCCGGTACGAGCTGGACTTTATGACAAAAATGAAGGTGCAGCCGACGGAAACGGAATGGGGCGAATACGCCGGTCTGTATCATCACATGCTGCTGGGCGTCGGACTGACGCCGTATGACGCGTACAATTACTATGAACGCACCGCACCGCCTGCGGATGCAGATTATACGAAAGCGGCATACAAGGTTCAGCCCCCTACCCTTGCGGCAACGCTGAACTATGCTGCCTGCGCGGCACAGGGCGCAAGACTCTGGGCAGAATATGACAAGAACTATGCGGCAGCGCTGTACAAAAGCGCAAAGGACGCATATCAGGCATATCTGGATCATGCGTATGAACCGGAAGATCCTGCCGCTGAAAATAACAACGGCAGATCGCTGTATGCGCCGTTCACGATCCCGACCACGGATCTCGATGTTTCGGATGAAGCCTACTGGGCAGCGAGCGAGCTGTTCATCACGGCAACGGACAGGAAGGATGCAGATGCAGACACCTATTATCAGGCGCTTTCCGGATACAAGGATGCATTCACATTCCAGGAAAGGGTTTACGGCGGCGACAGCGCGGTCGAAGAAGGCTCCTTTACCATGTATACCAGCACGAATACTGCGGCGGCGGGCTCCATGTCGCTCCTGCTGCATGATTCGCTGCTGGATTACAGATATCAGGACAAGCTGTTCGATTCGCTGCGGGATACAGCAGACAGTTATCTGGATGAAGAAGACAGGCAGGGCTACGGCACGCCGTATCAGTATGACGGCTCCGGCATCTTTCCGGACGGCAATGCGCTGCGTGGCGTGGCAGGCTATGAGTTCAATTCAAACGGCCGTGTGCTCAGCAATCTGACCGCAATGGCATATGCCTACGATCTGACCGGCGATGCGGATTATCTGAACGGCATGGTGCGCGGCATGGATTATCTGCTTGGCAACAATCCGCTTCTGTTCTCCTATATCACCGGCTGCGGCGACCACAGCGTCCAGAGACCGGATCACAGATATTATGACAGCATCTGGGCGAACAGAGATCCGATCGGAAACGGCACGATCGTGAGCGGTCCGAACGCATGCGCAGGATTTTATGACCGGTATGCGCAGCTTTACGGGATGACGATCGACGCCGAAGACAGCTATTCACAGCGATGCTATCTGGATTCGGCTCTGTCGTGGTCTACCAATCAGGTCATGCTCAGCAACAACGCGATGCTTGCATGGATCGTATCGTTCATACAGGATGAATCGGTTCTGCCGGTAACAGTACGCGGTGACGTCAACGGCGACGGCACCATAAACAACGACGACGCAGATGCGCTTTTGAAGTTCCTGCAAAACAGGGGCAGCGTGAAAGTGCCGTCATATGCCGATATCAACGCGGACGCCTGTGTAAATGCAGTTGACCTGACTTTGCTCAAGCGTTATCTTCTCGAAAAATAACAGACAGCAGGATACAGAAACAGCAGGGGAAAAATACTCCCCTGCTGTTTTTTGCATCATCGCAGATTCCGGACTTATACCACGCGGAAATCGCGCATCAGGAACGAATGATTGTAAGGGTAAAATGTTTCGCGTCTTCCCATCTGGTGTCAAAAATGGTATAATGGAATCCTAAGCAAGTCATTGGACTTCTTTAGACCGCTTGAGACAGTCTAAATTAGTCCAATGGACTAATTTGGAGTGTTTTAGACTGACACGAGGAGGAATCGGTATGCAATCGGAAACCACAACAGCAATCACAGCAGTGAAACAGGATGTACGCCTGCGGGAATGGGCGGAACAACTCGAAGCACAGCAGGCAAGCGGACTGAC
>JAFWUX010000125.1 GCA_017523995.1 Oscillospiraceae bacterium
AAAACAGACTATTATTTTCGCCCCGTTTTGTAGGGCTGTATGAAGGGGTATCATACCGCTTCATATCCTGCATGAAAGGAGGGCAATCAGATGCACGGAGATGATGTGGCAAGTGCCGGTGTCACCGTGACGACAGATGTGATCTCAAAGGCGACTGAGGCGATTCTGGAGCTGCTGAAGGTGGAAATCGAAAAGAAACGCTATGCAGACCGCAGCTCCGGTGCGCAATCGAAGGTATTGTCCGGCGGCGAAGTTACATACCGGAGATTGAAGGAGGGCGGCGAGATCACCACGCTGCCAAATTTCCCGAAGGAGGATTACGGCGAATTCCTCAGATGGGCGAAGAAGGCAGACATTCCTGTTGCGGCGATACAGGAACATCAAGATGGTCAATGTGCTGATGAAGAACACGCAGAAGGAAGGCGGCGGAGGCGGCGACCAGTTCTGGGAGGATTCAACCAAAGCACTGCTGGCGGCACTCTGCTTCTATCTGGTGGAATGCGAAGACGAGAGCAAGCGGAATTTCGCGGAGGTCATGCGGCTGCTGAAACTGGCAGAAGTCCGGGAGGATTCGGACGATTTTCAGTCCGACCTTGATCTCATTTTCGATGCGCTGGAGCATCCGGAGGTATATACCAAGACCGACACACCGACGGAGAAAATGCAGGAACTGAACCTCATCGACCTTGCAAAATCCGCAAAGCCGGCAGGTCAGTACATGTGCCTGAAATACTACAAGGACTTCAAAAAGGCTGCCGGCGATACGGCAAAATCCATCCTCATTTCCACGGCGGTTCGCTTACAGGCGTTCAATATCCCGGAGGTCATGGATCTCACCTGCTGCGACAATCTGCATCTGGAAATGACCGGCGATGAGAAGACCGCGCTGTTCATCATCATCCCGTCCTCGGACGATACCTTCAACTTTCTGGCGGCGATGATGTATACGCAGTTGTTCGATGTTCTCTATGACCGCGCCAATTTCAAGCATGGCGGCAGACTGCCGATTCATGTGCGCTGTTTGTTAGATGAGTTTGCGAATCTCGGCCAAATTCCGCGGTTTGAGGAACTCCTTGCGACCATGCGCTCCATGGAAATATCCGCAAATGTCATTATCCAGAACCTTTCACAGCTTAAAAAGATGTATAAGGATTCATGGGAGAAAACATACCGCTTTGAAGACATCAACTACAGCATTGCAAAGCAGGAGGAGCAGGAAGCGATTTTTCTCGGATACTGCGCCGTCCTGAACAGTCTGGACACCGGCGCGGATATGCAGATCACGGTCTACAACAATCGCGTCAACAAGGCAAAATTCAATGACATGGTGCTGCTGAAATGCAAGGGCGACGGCTATGACCGGTACATTGATGTGTATAATCAGATGCTCACGGACAAAATGGAGCAGGGACAAAACGGCATCATCCGCAGCAAGTTCCTGACTGTGACGGTGCAGGCGGCGGATGCGGATGCCGCGCGCGTAAAGTTTTCGTCGATTGATGTGGAGATCATCAATGCCTTCAAAAAGCTCGGCTCGGATATCCGCCCGATGACAGCGAATGAGCGTGTAACGCTGCTGAAAGACATTTTTCGCGGTGCCGATGTGGAGATTCCGGAGCTGACCGAAAAGGATTTCCGCCGCAAGGCAGACCGCGCTTACTGTTGCCCGGATTATCTGGAATTCAAAAAAGACTACTTTATGTGGGGCGACAAATACGCCCGCACCATGTTCATCAAGGACATGCCTGCAAGCCTGAAAGACTGCCTGCTGACGGATATTCTCGGAACCAATCTCGATGTGATGGTGACGGTCAATGTCGCGCCGGTCGATCCCTACAAGGCGCTGAAAATCGTGCAGCATCAGCTCACTTCGATGCAAGCGAACAAGATGCAGGCAGAAAGAAAGGCAATTCAATCCGGATACACCGCAGATGTCATCAATCAGGATTTGAAGCACAGCTTACAGGAAGCCGAAGAGCTGCTTGACGATCTGCGTTCCAAGAACCAGAAAATGTTTCTGGACAATATCATTATCATGGTGACTGCCGCGGATATGGACAAGCTGAACGCCAATACTGAAACAATCGAAGCTGTGGTGCGAAAGCATATCTGTTCGCTGTCAACGCTGTATTATCAGCAGGAAAAGGGCTTGCAGAGTGTACTGCCGGTCGGAAACTGTACCCTTAAAATCCGGCGGACGCTCACAACGGAAAGCACGGCAGTGCTGCTTCCGTTTTCCGCAAAAGAAATCAGCCAGAAGAACGGGATGTATTACGGGCTGAATGCCCTCTCGAACAATATGATTCTGTTCAGCAGGCTGAATCTCAAAAATCCGAACGGCTTTATCCTCGGCTCTCCCGGCAGCGGCAAGTCGTTTGCTGCAAAGCGCGAAATGCTCAATGTGTTCCTTGCGACCGATGACGATATTATCATCATTGATCCCGAATCCGAGTATGCAAGCCTTGTCGCCGCACTGAGCGGCGAAACGATCTATGTTTCCCCGGCATCCGGCAATCACATCAATCCGCTGGATATGACAAAGGACTACTCCGACGACGAATCGCCGCTGACGATGAAATCCGACTTTATCCTGTCATTCTGTGAATGTCTGGTCGGCAGGCAGGGACTGTCTGCCAAGGAACGCGGCATCATTGACCGCTGCCTGACGATGACCTACGGCGAATATCTGCAAACCTTTGACAGCGAAAAAACACCGACTCTGATGGATTTTTATGAGAATCTGAAAGCGCAGCCGGAACAGGAAGCGCAGGGACTGGCGCTCTCCTTTGAGCTGTATATCAAGGGAAACCTCAATATGTTTGCACACCGGACCAATGTGGATACCAGCAACCGTGTGGTATCCTATGACATCAAAGACCTTGGCAAGCAGCTGAAAACGCTCGGTATGCTGATCGTGCTGGATTACGTCTGGAACCGCATCACCATGAACCGAGCAAAGGGCAAGCGCACCTGGATTTATATGGATGAAATTTATCTGCTCTTTGCGAATGAATACTCCGCAAACTTCCTGTTCGAGCTGTATAAGCGTGCGCGGAAATGGGGCGGCGTGCCAACCGGCATCACACAGAATGTGGAAGACCTGCTGAAATCTGAAACAGCACGCTCCATGCTCTCCAATACGGATTTTATCATGATGCTGAATCAGGCGACCAGCGACCGCGAACAGCTTGCAAAGCTGCTGAACATCTCGGACAATCTGCTGACGTTCGTCACAAACAGCGACAGCGGTCAGGGACTGATCTGCTGCGGCGGTTCCATTATCCCGTTCAAGGATCAGTTCCCGCACAATGAGCTCTACGACCTCATGACGACCAAGCTGGAGGAGGTGTCATGATTGGAAATTGAGAAGAAAAACCGTGATCCGACCGTCCGGAACATCGAGCGCCTTGCGCCGGAAACGCAGGTAGATACGGAAGTTCTGGAGAATCAGGCGGGGCTGAAAACCAAAACACAGGGCGGGATTCAGACGCTACATGATGACACCGAAGCCGATGCCAATTCAGGCGGCAAAGGCGGCGGTCATAATTCTTCCGGCGGCGGACGCAGGAGAACAAGAGCACCGACGCCTGATCAGCTCAAACGCAAGAAGTATATCATTGCCGATGCCGACAGTGACGGTTCTGCTGCAATCGAAATCGGGCAATCCTTTTCGGATGCAGTAGATACCATGATTCAAACCGGCGGTACAATCCGGACAGCAGTACAGAAATCGGCGACTGGCATCGGGAAGATTCACACCATGGTAAAGCACGGTGTACGGCTTGGCACGGCGCGGGATGTCGGGAAGGTCGCCGCGAACATCGGAAGCGGAATCCGCACCGGGATTGCCGATACTGCAAAGCAGACCGGAACAGGTCTGCTGAAAACGAAGATCGACAAGTCCACAACGACGGACACCGGAACAGAGGCAATCAAGCAGGGGCTGACTGATCTGCGGTATGCGGACAATACCCGAAAAGCCTTGCAGAATACGGCAAGAGGTTCAATCAAGGCAACAAGAGCAATCCGGGATATGCCGCGTGAAACCAGAGCGCAGGTGCAGCGCATCCGCAAGCGGGCGCAGAAAACCGGACAGGCGGCAAAGAAATCCGCAGATGCTGTTCGCAGGGTGCTCTCCACAAAAGCCGGGCGGATTGTTGCACTCGGCGGACTGGTTGTGTTCCTGTCTGTATTTCTGCTGAACGGTCTGCTGACGGTCATCGTTTCGGCAGCGGCAAGTCTGTTTTCATGGCTCGCCCCCGACGGTGATACAGCCGATACGACCATGCAGAGTAATATCCGGACATATATCTCGCAAATTCAGGGCATCGAAGCGGAAGAACAGCGCGAGGTCAATGGAATTGCAGACAGTCTTTCGCCGGAATACAAATACGACGGGACGCAGATCACCGGACTCAACCGCTTCGGAAACCGTACAGTGCAGCCCTATGACAACAAGGCTGTTCTTGCGGTGCTGGCAGTACAGAAATTCCGGACGGTACAGGAAACCGGCACGGCAAATTTTACATTCACGCAGGATGAAATCCGCAACGCCGTTGAACAGTTCTACACATTGGATTACCGCTATGAATACGGATACTGTCCGGGCAATGACTGTGCAAAAGATTCAAACTGCACATTGAGCCTTGCAGACGGCGGCTTCCGGATTTACGGTACATCCTATGATTCCGAGGACAACAGCTACAACGTGACATTGACCGGTCCGACCTATACACACGCATCCTCGATGTCCACAAAGCTGGACTTCCGGATGAACGGAGGCGGTTCGATTGGCGGAACAGCAGCGGCAGATGTGGGCGGCGGAACATGGTCTGTGACTTACTGTATCGTCGCGGACGCTTACGATCATATTGACTGGAGCAAATGCTACCTGACCGTCGATACGGTCTACTGCAACAATCCGAATCACAAGTATCTGTACGGGCAGGTCGTGAATCTGACAGAATCGCAGGCCATGACAAAGGCAGGCTTCACAGCAGATGAAAAGCAGGTTTTTCAGGCATATCTGGAACAGATCAGAGCGATAGGAGGCTGAACGATGTTTCATTTCTTTCACAACAAGCACCCTGCTTCCGACAGCGGCGGTGAACCGAAAAAGGATAAGCGGTATCTGATTGCGCTGCTTCTGCTCGCCGGATTTGTCGGGTTCAGTTTTGTGAGCGGAATCCGCGGCGGCGGTGCGGAGAAGATCATCGGCGGCTTCCGGTTTCATGTTTCAGATATTGCAGTGACCACCGTGCTTGCGGCAGCATATCTGATCTACCGCATCAAAGGAGGGCGTGGGCATGACAAATAGAGAGCAAAAGCTTCATGAGGAATTGCTCAAATCCAGAGCGAACATTCAGCGAACCAAAGAGTTGATTGCGTTTCACAGGGATGTGCTCCGCAGACAGGAGCGGAAGGCGGATGAGATCAACACAAAGCTCAATGCGGAGAAGATGAAATCCCTGTATACTGCGCTGAATGCCAGCGGCGTGGACATTGACACGCTGCGGCAGGCGGTTGAAAACGGGCAGCTCACCGACAAAACAGCAGAAACGGCAGATGCAGAACCTGCCGCTGCCAAGAAGGAGGACACATAATGTATCGCATGATTCTTTGTGAAAAACCGTCGGTCGCGCAGAACGTGGCATACAGCCTCGGTGCAAATGAGCGTGTTACAGACGGCAAGGTTTCCTATTATGAGGGAAACGGACTGATCGTAACGAACGCGGTCGGCCATATCATCGGCATCGGAATGCCGGAGGATTACGGCTGGGAAAAGTGGAATCTTTCCGATCTCCCGCTGATGCCGCAGTTCCGGCTGTTCCCGCTTCAGGGTTACAGCGAACAGCTCAGGCTGCTCAAAAAGCTGCTGTTCCGTGCGGATGTGAGCGAGGTCATCAATGCCTGTGATGCCGGGCGCGAGGGCGAAGCGATCTTCCGGTATATCTACGATTTCTTCGGCTGTAACAAGCCTGTCAAGCGGCTGTGGATCAGCTCGCTGACCGATGAGAGTATCCGGAACGGCATGAACAATCTCCGCGACGGCGCGGAGATGGAAAACCTCTTTGCGGCGGCTTTCACCAGAGCAAAAGCCGACTGGATTCACGGCATGAGCCTGTCCCGGCTTTACAGCATCGTCAACAGCGATTCCCACAAGGTCGGCAGAGTGAAAACACCGGTATTGCACATCATCGCGGAGCGCGACAGGTTGGTCGCGGAATTTGTCGGCAAGCCCTTTTTCAAGGTGATGCTCCCGAACGGCGCAGAATGCGAAACAGTCTGCGATACCAAAGAGCAGGCGGAAGCACTTGCAGCGGAATGCGCCGAAAAGACTGTAACGGTCACATCGGCGGAAACCAAGCGAAAAAAGGAAGAACGCCCGCTGCTGCACAGTCTGACATCCTTGCAGCAGGAGGCGAACGATGAATACGGCATGACGGCGGCAAACACGCTCAAAGCGGCGCAGTCGCTCTATGAGCAGAAGCTCATTACCTATCCGCGCACGGACAGCAACTACCTGACCGATGACATGAAGCCACTGGTCGGCAGCATTGTGAAATGTCTCTCCGGTTATGATGCGGAGCGCGTGCAGGCACTGGAGGCGCAGGGGCTGAACCTTGACGGGCGTGTCTTCAACAACAGCAAGGTTTCCGATCACCATGCAATCATTCCGACGAATATCATCGGCAGGCTCGGACAGACAGAGCTGACCGATGATGAACAGAAGGTCGCAAAGCTCGTGATCGAGCGCTTTCTCGGTGTACTGGATCAGCCCTATCTGTACGATGAAACAAAATATGTGTTTGATGTCGGCGGCATTGTTTTCCGGCTGACATTCAAAACGCCCGTACAGCCTGGCTGGAGGACGTATAAGGATCAGCAGGCAACACCGGATATTCACTATTCCGCAGGCGATACCTTCCCGGCAAATAGTCTGACTGTCAGGGAGGGTGCGACGAAACCGCCGAAGCACTTTACCGAAAGCAGTCTGCTTGCGGTCATGGAGAACATCGACCGGCTGATCGAGGACAAGGAGCTGAAGGGCTTTGTCAAGGAGCGGGGCTTGGGTACACCGGCGACCAGAGCGACGATCATCGAGGAGCTGATTTCCGCCGGATACATCGAACGCAGTAAAAAGCTGCTGCTTGCAACCGATTATGGCAAGGCGTTTGCGGCATCGCTGCCGGAAAATGTGAAGTCGGCGGAGCTGACCGCACATTGGGAGCAGATGCTCTCGGACATCGAACACGGCGAAGCAAAGCCCGATGATCTGCTCCGTGAAATCGGCAGCACGGTGTCTGAGATCGTACAGGCGGAACGGCAGCGGACAGACAGAACGCCGGTTTCCCGCAAGGTCGTGGTCGGAAAGTGTCCGCGCTGCGGCAAGCCGGTATCTCAGAACCGCAAGGGCTTTGCCTGTGCAGGCGGACGCGAAAACTGCGGCTTCTTCATCTTCGGACAGGACAAGCGCATCGGCAGAAGCTATACCCCTGCGGAGATCCGCGAGCTGCTTTCGACCGGCTCGGTCACACTGAAAAACTGCACCTCCTCCAAGGGCAAGAAATACAGTGCAGTATTTGTGCTGGAGGATGCCGGACAGTATGTGAATCTCAGGCTTGTGGAGTTTGTCAATGATAAGAAACGGCGCACTGCCGGATAACAGTGCGCCGAAGCATCAATCTTCATCAAAGGTGTCACGGATATTAACATATTCCTCCGGCAAAAGAATCCGGAAGTAGTCTCTGCCCTTATACAGAACACGGTGAATCTCAACAGTATCGTGATTGATCTGATAGAACACAAGATAGTTGCCGCTGATGATGAACCGATACGGCGTTTCCACATCAATTTTGCGGTTCAGCG
The DNA here is from genome assembly GCA_017523995.1 of Oscillospiraceae bacterium. The sequence goes on from JAFWUX010000125.1 coordinate 7,870, forward strand.
GGATTCCGATTTCCGGCGTGTCCGGCAGCTTCTTATAATCCTTGATGATCTTTTTCACGACATTGACGGCGGCAGTGGGATTGCAGAGCTTGACGGAGATATATTCCTTGATCTCTCGCAAATCTTCTTTTGCAGTAGGGGCGATAACAAGCTTCACAGCAATCCCAACTCCCGTTCAACATCTTCCGGCGAAAGCCAGCCCTGTTCGGCAGCAGACTGTTCACCCTTTGCAAGCTCGGCAAGCAGTTTCAGCGTCGCTGTCTGCTTTTCGTAATCATCCATGTCAATGATTACATAGCGTCCTCTGCCGTTCTTGGTGAGGAATACCGGCTGACCGACAGAGATGTCACGAAGCACCTCGTTGTAATTTCGTAAATCCGAAACAGGCTTAATATTCGGCATAGTGATTCCTCCTTTTTCGATGGATTGGCCTGCTGATATTATTATAGCACAATTTTACGAAAAATGCAACAGCAAATTGCAAGAAAGGAGCGATTATCTTGAGCAGATACAATTCCGTCCTCTACAACTGGACGGAGGTCACGAACCGCCTGCTGCATGACAAGCAGCTTCTGGCGTATTTCCTGCGGTTTTCTGCCGGGATGTATAAGCAGTCCTTCTCCGATGCTGCCCTTATTTTTCAGCAGAACCCCTATGCGACAAAGGTTGCAATACTGGAAACATGGAACCGGCTCGGCAGAATGGTCAACCGCGGAGAACGCAGCATCGCTGTATTCGGTGAGGACAGCAGATGCCGTCACCTCTTCGATATCACCCAGACAAACGGCAGACGCATTCCAGATCTCTGGAGACTGGACGAAAGCCTTGCGGCAGATGTGACCGCTGTCATCAACGAGAAATACGGCGCGGAATGCAAAAACATTCAGGAAACGATCGCGGCGGTTACGGTTGACAATCTCAAATGCCGCGGTACGGATATGCGCGAAATCACGGAGCAGATGCAGCTTTCGGAGGAACAGACAAAGGCGTATCAGCAGTCGGTGGTATCGGCGGTGCGGTATATGGTATCCTGCCGCTGTGAGCTGGACGGCGATATGAAGATCAGCGGCGGTCTGAATCTGAACGCGGTTGACTTGTTCCGCGACACGCGCGACCTGATCCGCTTCTGCGATCTGGTACAGCGCACCGCAAAGGATTCGCTCCTGGAAATGGAGCGAGAGGTATTTCAAATCTTGAATCAACGGAGGGAACGAGCACATGAAATTGAACCCGACCGGTCAGTATCTGACCGAAATTCAGTATACGGACAGCCCGCAGGAACAGGTGCTCCTGCGCCGCCCGATCGGCAGATGGGGCAGACTGTGGCAGACGTGGATGAAAACAGAGCATCCGTCAGAAGTGGCGGTGCTGGTCATGACAGCGCGGTGGCAGATCATTCCGCGGGAAATCGACCGGCAGGCGGAGAACCGCTGGACGGAGCTGGACGCACAGTACCGCAGGGAGAACCCGCGCCCGGTGACCTTTCTCGAAGTGCAGAAGTGGGAGAAAGCCCGTCTGCTGACGCTGGAGCATATCATCATGGAGGAGATCGTATTCCGGATGCGGAGCTGACGGTCGAATATCTGAAAAAACGCTATCTTCATGCGGACTTCAACCGCCGCCTTGACAGCTATGAAACAGCAGGACTGGTACTGACCGACAGCGAGGACATGACGATTGATGCGCTCACATTCTTCAACCGCTTCCATGCTGACCGATTTTCAGATGCACAGGCGGAGGAAATCCGCAGTATTATCTCAGCTGCACTGCGCAACCGTGATATGACAAGAGAGATTCCCGCAGAGCCGGAACAACCTGAGCCGTCCTTGCATCGGAATACGCAGAACGCCGACCCGAATCAGCTTGTTATTGAAATGGTCGCGGCGACTATTGACGAGATGCTGGATGACACCGATCTTGACAATATCCAGAAAGCAGAAATCCTGATCGACGACTGCCGCGCAAGGGGCGTCCGTTTCTGCGAGCAGGAAACAGATGAAATTCTGCAATTTGCCGGGGAACATGAGGATATTGCAGAGACCGTGCGCCTGATCTCCGATATGGAGATGGCATTCGCGCAGATGCCCGTAACGGAAGAGCCGCAGGATATTTCACAGGCGGAATATGCGGCGGCAATGAATTTTGAGACTGTATTTCACAAACCGAAAGGAGCAAAAACAATGGAGATGCAGAGAGCAGCCAAACCGGAAA
>JAFWUX010000126.1 GCA_017523995.1 Oscillospiraceae bacterium
CAGCTCGCTATTCGGTATTCCTGTATCGACAACCCACGCAAAAACAACTGCGATCATGGGTGTCGGTGCTGTCAAACGGCCTTCTGCGGTCAATCTCGGCGTTGTCAAAAATCTCATGATGACATGGATTCTGACCTTCCCCGGCTGCGGACTTATCGGCTATATCACAACGAAGATCTTTATGGCGGTCTTCTGATCAGGAGGATATTATGGCAAACAAGAAAAACGATTTTTACTGGAACAACTACATTTCGGCGGCTGATACTGCCTGCCTTGCCTCGGATTACCTGCTCGAATGCCTGCGGGAATTCGAGCCCGAACGGATGACCGAAATGCTGCCTAAGATGCATGAATTTGAGCATAAAGGCGATTCGCTGCGTCACGAAATGACGGAAGCACTCGCCAAGTCTTTTGTTACGCCGATTGATCGTGAAGATATGGCTGAACTGTGCCAGAGACTCGATCATGTGATCGACAGTATCGAAGAGGTTTTGCAGGCACTCTATATCAACAACGTTGCCAGGATCACCGGCGAGGCTATCCGCTTTTCTGAACTGATCTGTAACTGTACTGCCAAAATGAAGGCGATGCTGACAGAACTGTCGAATTTCAGAAAATCCGAGCAGCTGCACAAGCTCATCATTGATGTGAACGCTGCCGAGGAAGAATGCGATGTGCTGTATCTTCAATCTGCTTACAGCTGCCGCAAAAACTGGGACGGAAAGAATCCGCTGGATGTTATTGCATGGCGTGAGGTCTACTCAGCGCTTGAAGAGTGCGCCGATGCCTGCGAGGATGTAGCGGATACTGTTGAAGCCGTGGTCATGAAAAACACCTGACAGAGATCATGAGCAGTTGATTCTGTCAGCGAACGTCCTTATGATGCAGCAGCAGACTGCTCCATATAACGGAAATAATGAAATATACGGCAAAAACTGCAACAGCTGTTATCAGTGCAGCAGAGTTTCCGTCCACAGTGTTCATTGAAAGATTGCGAAGCTGACCGGATAAAATGAAATTGTTCAGGTCAGGGGTTTCCGATTTCAGAATCTGATACATAAAAAATGACAAAAGGGAACACAGAAGGGATATCATGCCTGACATTGAAACAACGCTTAGTACGATCGGCAGCACTGTACTCCTGGTCTGAAGTTCCAGAACGAGGATCAGGCTGAGAAATGCAGCAGAGAGCAGAAAACTCAGAAGCAGACCCGATATCGTTCCCGCAGAGCTGCTGATGTTCCCGTGCAGCAGGACAGAAAAGAGCACCGCCGTCAGAAAACCGCTGAAGTAAATCGCAAGCAGCATCACCAGAGATACTGTTATCCGCGCATAAAACAGAGTCATTTTGTGCGTCAGCTGCGGAAAAATGTTTTTGACGAAGCCGTGCTTCTCATCATCATGGAAAAACACAGCGGAATAGATCGCACAGATCATGCAGGGCAGACCGCCTGAAACAGTGCTGAACAGTGTATCGGTTGCAGAATAATTGCCGAGAAGACCGAACAGTTCTGGAAAAATCAGGCGGAACAGACCGGGAATCACATACAAAAGTATATTCAGGAGCAGGCAAATCCATATCCCGGCCGAATGCCGCAGCTTATACAGATACATTCGGATCAGACGCATCTCTCTGCACCTCCCGTCAGGTTCAGATAATATTGTTCCAGATCGGTGTGATTGCGTCTGGATTCAATGATGCTGCAGCCGTTCTCAAACAGCATCCGGTTGATCTCGGCAGCACGGTCGGTGCAGCCCAAAAAACGGACTGTTCCGTCTTCGGTCAGTGCGATATCCTGAATGCCGTATGCTTTCAGAGCGTCACAGACCTGCTGCGGATTCTCTGAAACGATTTCCGTATGATCTGCAGTTTGCTTTTGCAGCTCCTCTGCGGAAATCTCACGCAGCAGGCAGCCGTTATGAATAATGCCGAATGTATCTGCGATTTTTGCGAGTTCACTGAGAATATGGCTGGAGATCATAATCGTACATTTGCGTTCATGCTTGAGATGCAGGATCAGATTCCGGACATCTGCAATGCCCTGCGGATCAAGACCGTTGATTGGCTCATCCAGTACCAGAATCTCCGGTTTGCCGACAAGCGCCGCTGCAATGCCGAGCCGCTGCCGCATTCCGAGCGAAAACTGACTGACATACAGTTTGGTAAACCGGCTGAGTCCGACCAGTTCCAGAAGTTCCGGAATCAGCTTATCCGCCTTTTTCCCATGCAGCAATGCAAGACACTGCAAATTTTCTTCGGCTGTCATGCTGCCGTAGAGACCCGGTGCTTCGATCAGATTTCCGATGACGGAGCAGCTGCTGTTTATCTGTCCGTTGATTTTCACAGTGCCGTCGTTTGGTTTGGTCAGTCCGCAGATTATTTTCATACAGGTGGTTTTGCCGGCACCGTTCCGCCCGATAAAGCCGTAGATTTCGCCTTTCTGGACATGCAATGAAACCCGATTGGCTGCAAAGACAGAATTATACTGTTTGGTCAGCTGCTCAGTTTCGATTGCGTATTCCATTGTGGATCACTCCTTTTCCGGATAATCAGAAGGTCCATGATTTGGGCCAGTATTTTAACTCGCTAGACCGCATACCTTCATAAATTGAAAACGATTTGTTATTTTCTGCTGATTGCTGCGCATACTGATCCAGATTTTTGACATCCTTCAGTGAGAAGCTGTCTTTTTTTTCGCTTTCTTTCCGCATATACTCTTTATCCGGATGCTTCGGGAATAATCCGTCCGCATAGCAGATGTATACAATGGTTTTCTCATCTATCAGCAGAGCGTATTCTGTTTCGCGCTCCCTCAGCATTGCGACATAAGCCGTGCCGTTGTAATGCTCCTCGTCAATCTGAATTCCTTTTATATCTGCCAGACGTTCAACTTCGGTCTGATAGGTATCTGCATCGTAGGTGCATTTCAGATAAACCAAACTGGAAGGCTCAAAAAAATTGTTGTCCAGACGAAAACGGTATTCCGTATCAGAAGCACCTGACGGAATCTCCTCCGGGAATGTGTACAGATTTGTGCTTGCAAGCAGTCCGTACCATTCGCCGCACTTTGCCGTATCGGTGATGTTGCATTTGAGGTCTTCCGAGATGGGCTTGCCGCCATTGCTGTCGCTGAAGCCTGAAAGCAGAACCTTGGCAGCGACGATAATGCCAGCGACTGCGGAAAACGCAGATGCTCCAATAATTGCGATTTTGGCAGCGCGTTTCATAGCAAGTGTCCCTTTCTGTATGTTGTATGTATTTTGATCTTGGCAGAGACAGCAGATGTCCGAGTTATTGCTGCCTCTGCCAAGAATTTCTTTTCATGGGGCCAATATACTGTATCGAATATTGCCCCTATATGTGAACGTTCTGTGCAATGTTGAACGCAGTATTTCGTTGTTTTATCGATGAATCGCGGGCTTTATTTGGTTTGAGGAGAGACTGCACTGTGGTGTACACATCATATTTTGAAAGCATCATTCTGCCCGCTGATATTTTGCTTTCAGCTCTGCAATGATCTGCTTATAATTCGCCTGACCGCTGGCATATCTGTCGAGGTTTCGTTTGCTTGCTTCACTCAGTGTGAGCCCCTCAATCGCCATTGTACCAGCAACACATTGCACGCGCTGTTTATGTATTTTATCTGTTACAGTCTTTTTTTGTACTTGAGGTTTCATAATCATGCCTCCTTCGCGAGTTTATGGAGTGTTATTTCTTCATCAGCTTTATTATAAACTTGCTTTAGGCTGACGACCTTAAAACTTCACATGCTATTATATCATATCTATAACGAAAAAACAATAGCATTTCCCGATTTCACGCTTTTTCTGGATTTGACCCCATTGAAATCAAAGTGTAAGCGTCAGAATGGCTCTTTCCAATATTAGTTGACATTAAAACATAAAAGTGGTATAATATAGATGTCAAATACTGTTGGAGGGATGCAAAATGGATGCAGTAATCAGTTCATTGGATAAAGACTATAAACTGTGTGATACACGTATTACTGATTCAGAAATCATTCTTTATATAGCTTCAACTCAGGAACAATTATGCTGCCCGTACTGTGGAACGATGACTGGTAGAGTGCATTCTTA
>JAFWUX010000127.1 GCA_017523995.1 Oscillospiraceae bacterium
CGGAGAGGGCAAGACAACATTGGTGCTGCATCTGGCAGCGGAACTGACGCAGGGCAAAATGTTCGGCGCCGAGGAACAGCAAGAGCCGGTCACGGTGATTTACCAGACTGCGGAGGACGGGCTCGCAGATACAATCAAGCCTCGGTTGATCGCTGCGAACGCTGATTGCTCAAAAGTGCTCGTGATTGACGAAACGGAGCAATGTGTTTCGATGACGGACGGCAGACTGGAAGCCGCAATTCAGCAGACCAATGCAAAGCTCGTGATCCTTGATCCGATTCAGGCGTATCTCGGCGCGGCGGTGGATATGCACAGAGCAAATGAAGTCCGCCCGATCATGGCGCATCTCGGAAACATCGCGGAGAAATACGGTTGCGCCATCGTGCTGATCGGTCACATGAACAAGTCATCGGGGCAGAAAGCGTCCTATCGCGGACTTGGAAGTATCGACTTTGCGGCTGCGGCGCGAAGTGTTCTGATCGTAGCACGGGACAGGGAGAATCCGCAGATTCGTGTTATGATTCATGCAAAGAGCAGCCTTGCGCCGGAGGGAACGCCTGTTGCGTTTGAACTCGATAAGGATAACGGATTCCGATATCTCGGAGAGTATGACGGTGATCCAAGCGAATTGTTGACCGGCTCCGGCGGAAAGAAGAAGGGCAAACTTGCGGAAGAATTGCTGCTGCATGAGTTACGAGAAGGTTCTAAGTCACAGAAAAAGATTCTTGCACGCGCCGAGGAATGCGGCATTTCTAAACGGACAATGGTTGCTGCGAAGAAAGCACTCGGCGTTCAGTCAGAGAAGAAATCGGATGGATGGTATTGGTCGCTGCCGGATGGTAACGATGCAAGGATGCAAGAGTGCAAAGACACAGAAAGATTGCATCCTTGCACTCTTGAACAGGAGGGAGAACGAAATGGGACAGATTCCGAAGAACGCGCTGCCGCTGTATATGCCGCGGAATCATGTGAACGGTCTGTTGGCGGCGCTTGACCTCATCATTCACACGGATGAGAAAAATGAAATGGCAATCTCGGCGCAGAAGCTGAAAGACAAGATTCTGCGATACGGCAAGGCGTTTCAGTCGAACGGTGAGGACTGCGTAACTATTCTCCTCTTTCAGAATGAGATTCTGCCCCTGCTGAAAATCCTGCTGCTGATCGTGTCGGTCAAGGTGGATGCAGTCAGGGATTATTATCCGATCATCGAACACAAAAAGAAAGGATGAGTGCAATGCCGAAGGGAATCAAGAAGCGGACTGCCGCAACGGTGCGCGCGGAAATGGAGAAGCAGGCGGCTGCGATCAATGACACGCGCGCTGCAATCAAAAAGGCGAAAGAGGACTATGAGAACAAGGCAAGACAGATGCGCGATGATCTGAAAGCGAAAGAGAAGCGGCTCGGCGAACTGGAAAAAGAGTTCAAGCAGCTGATGCAGGACGAACAGCGAGAAGCTCTTTCCGCGATGATGTTCAACGGCGACCTGACGCCGAGCGACATCAATGCCGCGCTCAATGCACTTGGCACTTTGTTCTCCGGTCAGGGTAATAAAACGGCGGCAATCCAGAGATTGCAGGCAATCGCCGGTGAGCAGGACAACTCCGCGATCTCGAATCTGGTCAGCGAGATCGGCAATGAAAACGGATAAGTGCAGGGGTATGGGGCAACACCAGCTGCGGAGCGGAAAAATAGCCCTCCGGATTTTGAATCCTGCCCGATTCAGTAGTGGATGCGGAGTGTCCGCTACTGACATTGGGTAAACATAGGTGCTAAAGTATCGAAACGGTAGGTCAGCTAAGAAAGAGAGGGGGAAACACACATGGAGAGGTTTAGTATCAGCTTTACGCTCGGAAAAGCAAGCACAGAACACGGTGCAAATGTGGCGCACAACAACCGGAAGTTTCTCGCGGACAACATCAATCCGGCGGAGACGCCGCACAATATCAGCTACAAGATGCAGTCGGTGGAAAGTGCCTATGAGGAGTTGTTCGGTGAAGCAGTTGCGGAGTATAATGCGGCACAGAAACGTCCTTGCCGCCGCATTGCAGACTACTATTCACAAATCGCAAACGGGCATCGGGAAGAGCCGTTCTATGAAGCGGTTGTGCAGTTTGGTGATTGTCGGACGGTGCAGCCGGGTACACGGCGGTGGTATGCGGCGCAGACGATGCTCAACGATTATATGACAGATTTTGAAAAGCGCAATCCGAATCTTTTTGTTTTCAACGCGGTCATGCATCTGGATGAAGCATCTCCGCACCTGCACATTGACTTCATTCCGTTCTATACGAAGGAACGGCAGCGCGGATTGAAAAAGGGCGTGTCGATGCGGGCGGCTTTGATCGAGCAGGGTTTCATTCCACAGAACAATGGCAAGAATCAGCTGCAACTGTGGGAAGAATCGGAACGAAAAGAGCTTGAAAGAATACTACATTACCGCGGATTCCTGCGCGAAGACAAGCACTCCGACTATGCGCACATGAGTGTTGGGGAGTATAAGGCGTTGCAGGATTCGCGGCGAATGGAGGCAATGCTCCGGCAGCGGCAGACGATTTCCAATGGCGAGGCGACCAGAATGGAAGTCTACCGGCTGAAAGAAGAATTGCAGGCGGCACAGCAAACCGTCCGGCAGCTGGAAGCGGAAAAAGATTCGCCGTATGTGAAGTTCTTTTATGCGACGGATGATAAGCAGGCATATGTGATGCAGCAGCTGGAAGAAATGGGCATCCCGTTCCGTGAGACAGAAAACGGCTTTGAAGCGCAGGAGTGCCATATCAAAACGATCCGCAGCATTGAAAAGAATTATCACGGGCAGCCGGTCTCATATCGGGAACAGCTCAAAGAGGACATCGACCGCTGCCTGACGCGGGCGACCAGTTTCAGCGACTTCCTGAAAAGACTGCACGGTGAGGGGTACAGCATCAAGCAGGGCAAGTATCTCGCGGCAAAGCCTTTGCACGGCGAA
>JAFWUX010000128.1 GCA_017523995.1 Oscillospiraceae bacterium
ACGGTTTCGGTACAGATATCGCTCGTCAATTTGCCGATGAACACAGCCGACTCTGAGAGCCTGATGCTTCACGCACGCGGAGACGGTCACGATCATCAGCGGCAGGAGTTTAATTCTGTCATACGAGGCAAGATCATGGACGGGCAGAAAGGACTGCAATGCAGGAAGATTATCACGGTAACAGTCTGCGCAGTGGACTTTGAAACCGCCAATACCCGATTGTATAACTTTGAACAACGGCTGAACCGAAGCCTTGCTGTGATCGGGACAAAAGCGACACCCCTGACAGCCAATGACCGTGTGCGGCTCATGGCAGATATTCTCTGTGATGTGGACAAACACATTGAGCCGGTATCCCGCTCCGAGTTTGAACGACAGGCAGAAAAACTGCTTTGCTGCCCGGATTCTTTTGAATTCAAAAAAGACTGGTTTATGATCGGCGACAAATACGCACGGTGTATCTATATCAAGCGGCTTGGTTCTGAGGTCACAGACAATCTCTATCCGGAACTGCTGGAGCTCAATCTTCAATCGGTAATTTCCGAGAACATTGACTTTGTTGATCAGGCGGAAGCTTTGAAACTGGTACAGCGGAAGCTGACAGATATGAAACAGGAGGAACTCACGAAAAAGCGCAAGAGCGCGGAAACAGCAAAGGGCGCGTACATTGACCCGATCGAAGGCACAGCGCTGGAAACAGACAAAATCGAAGCAATAGCCTATCTTGAAAAGCTGCAAGGACATAATGTAAAGATGACACGCGTGCAGTTTCTCATGATGATTCTGGCGGACAGCATGGATGAGCTGAAATTTGCAACGGACAAGGTGAATACAGTATTGCGCGGGCGGCAGATTGAAATGTCTACCGCTCCGCTGCGGCAGGAAGTCGCGTTCGATTCCTGCCTGCCGCTCGGTAATTCCTGCGGCATTGACAAAGAGCAGAACTTGCAGGTGCGCCGCACGCTTGACACTGACAGCACAGCGATTTTTATGCCGTTCCAGTCACGAGAACTCATGCACGAAAACGGCATTTACTTCGGGCAGAACCGGCTTTCCCGTTCGGCCATTTTGTTCGACCGTATGAAGCTGAACAACCCGAACAGTTTTATCTTCGGTATGCCTGGCAGCGGTAAATCCATGCTGGCAAAGCTGATGATTCTTTACATTTATCTCTCGCAAAATGACGAAATCCTCATAGTAGACCCTGAGCGCGAGTACGCAGCCCTTGTTGAACTGCTTGGCGGTGAAGTGATCTATATGTCCGAGAACAGCGACACGCATATCAATCCGCTAGACCTCACAGAGAATCCGGACAGTGACGATAAAGAGTACAACCCTGTCAAGGCAAAGCTGGATTTCCTGCTATCCTTTTTCAGCGCAATCATGGGTGATGCAGAGATCACGCCAATTCAGAAAACGATCATCGACAGCGTAATGCACAGCGCATACTGTAATTACCCGAAGCCGACGCTGAAAGAATATTACGATGAACTGCTGAAATATGAGCAGGAAGCGAGTGAGGAAACCAGACCGGCAGCGGCCTATCTGCGGCAGACTTTGCACCTCTATGTTCACGGTTCGATGAATGTCTTTGCACATGAGACAAATGTAAACATTCACAAGCGGATCGTAGCATATGACATCAAGGAGCTCGGAAAGAACATGCAGACTTTGAGCATGATGATCGTACTTGAAAACATCTGGG
>JAFWUX010000129.1 GCA_017523995.1 Oscillospiraceae bacterium
GCTGAGAAAATCGGTATCATCCGGCATAGCAAGAAGCTGCTCAGAAATCTTCTGCGCCTCCCCGATCTCCGCAAGGCTGCCGAGCTTTTCTTCAGACAGATGCAGAATATACACCGGGCATTCCCTGTGATATTCGCCGTTCCGGTTGCAGCGGCCTGCCGCCTGTGCCGCATTGTCCATGCCTGCCAGCGAGCGCACCACGCAGCCGAAGGAAATATCCACGCCTGCCTCGATCAGTTGTGTTGTGACGCAGATTACAGATTCATGGGCGGAAAGCATCTGTTTCATTTCGCGGATTCTTTCGCGCCGGTGCTGCGGGCACATATTGGTGCTCAGGTGAAAGACCGATGCGCGTTCCGTTTCCCGCAGCCGCTGATACAGCTCTTTGGCAGCGGATTTCGTATTGACCACCAGAAGCAGACTGCCGTTTTCCGCAAACTGCTCCCGGCAGAAATCAGCGGCTTCATCATAGGAATACCCGCCCTTTTTCTGCTGACAGATCAGCTTGGTGCGGCGGAATGCTTCAAAGTCCGCTGCGGTATCGCCTGTCATGCTGCTGTTTTCATCCAGCAGCAGCGGGAATGTATCCAGCAGATCAAACGGCGGCTGTGTTGCCGAGCAAAGCACGACGGTGCTGCCGCAGATCTGCGAAAGGAAATTTATTGCCAGGTTGAACAGGTATACGCATTTCAGCGGTATGGACTGTACCTCGTCAATGATAATCACTGCGCGGGAGAGCCGATGCATACGCCGGACGGCACCGGTCTGACTCGAAAACAGCGCATTGAGAAACTGCACCATGGTTGTTGCAATGACCGGCGAATCCCATTTTTCTGTCCGCAGCTCATAGTCCTGCAGGCGGTCATCCGCTTCGGAAACCTCTGCGAGCATATTGGAGTGATGCTCCAGAAATGCCGCATCGCCTGCAATTCCCCGGATGACGTCGCTGTTCTGCTCCAGGATCGACATGAACGGCGCAATATAGAAGATCTTTTCGACAGGGTGCTGCGCTGCATATTCGATCGCAAAGCGCAGCGAGGAAAGCGTTTTGCCGCCGCCTGTCGGAACAATCAGCTTGCAGATATGCACATCATGTGCGGCAAAGGCAGCACAGCGGTCGGAAATGCTTTTGCGCTGCAGAGAGATCGGGTCTGTTTTGTCCGCGAAGGAATCCAGTTTCTGCTGCATCCGTTCCTGCATTTCCTGCCAGAGCTGCAATGTATCAAATTCCGCTTCTGTCGCTGTGCCGGCCATAAAATCAGCGGTGTCTGTCCGGTCGGCATCGATCAGGACAGACTGCAGCAGGCGTTCCAGCATCCCGAGATAAAACGCAAATGTTTCGGCATCGGGAGAGAGCGCTTTCAGCCTTGCGCGGATCTCCGTGAGTTCGGCAGAAGCATCCGGAAGTGCAGCCTGCACATCCGGCAGCCATTCCGCATTCCGCAGATTCTGCATGATTTCCGCATAATATGTTTCTTTTTCGGTGCGTTTCCGGAACACATCCTCGGCATCGTCATTGACCCAGTCATGCAGGCCGTGATGCGACAGGATCACCCGTCCGAGCAGTCCGGCTGTTTTCTGCATATTGATATCCTCGCTCTGTGCTGCGATCGCCTGAAGATATTTCGCACCTGCAAAGCTGTGATCGAGTTCCCCTCGGCGGAAATCTGCTGTCTGATGAATATAGGCATCGAAGTCAGCAGTCAGCTTTCCGATGTCGTGCAGAAGTGCAGAAAGCTTTGCAGTTTGGGCGAGTCCTGCTTGTTCTGCGTATTTTGCTGCGAGTTCAGCAGTTTCGAGGCAATGATCTTTTACAGTCTGTTCCCGTTTGTCAAGGGGACGGATATGTGCTGTATACTGCATAATTGTACTCCTTTCCTGTTTTTATTCCATACTGATGATTATAATTATAACATATTACTGTGGGTTTGTCAATAATCCGGTGTGCAGACTTTTGCGCATCAGTATTCTGATAATACTGAATTCCAAGTTCAGGTTTTTCTTGAGCCCCGGCGGGCATCCGGATGAACCATCTAAAACGATCTATCCAAACGGGTTTACAACCTCGAAACAGGTGAGAACTACCATCAAGCTGTTCTTGCAATAGTAATATTTGCCAATGAAGCAGATATTGCTTTACAGCATGCAAACTTTGGTGACTTACAAGCAGCAATGCGTTCTAGCAATCCTTTCATACTGAAATAAAAGCATATTATAACATGGCCCCAACTTCTCTGGTACTAATCCGCATCAACAATCGTTTGAAGTTTCCGCCACTGAATACCCGTTAGATGTTTTGAGTTCAAATTCAAACCGAACCTTTTGATTAGTAAGCTTTGAAATATACTTGCTGTATGCGTTCATTTCACCAATATCTCCATGGAACATCTTTCCGTTCACATAGCTGACGGAGTTTATGATAAGATGGACATGGAAACGTGATACGCCACGTTTTTTTTCGTGAACAGCCCAGATCACTTGATACTTATTTTTGAAATAGCGTGCGAATTTATCTGCATATTCGCACGCTTTTTCTGCTGCTTGGGCACATTGATCCAGTGAAATCATGATATGAATCAGAGGATTGCTGCTCACCTTTCCGTAGCACACCTTTATGAACACCATTTGTGAGTTGGCAAGATTCGTATCAAACGGATTTACCCCATATCCGCCAATTCCACGCAGTTCCCCCTTAAAAACATATTGATGCAGCTGCTTTAAGTATGCCAAATTCCCATAAGTGTTTCGTATCAATTTGACATAAACCATATCTCTGCCTCCTCTTCCTGTATTTCTTTCAATAATTCGGGCTGATGCTTGCGTGCAAGCTCCCTGGCTAGGTTCAATATATTTTGCGTATGCACCGCGATAACCGGATCAAATCCGGAATTTGCATTCATTGCTGAGAACACCATGAACGATCCCATCGACATGTGATGCATATCCGCTTTTCTCTGAATCTCTTCACGCTGTCTCTCTGATAATCTGACTGATGTCACAATGCAACGCATTTCATCTTGACTTTTCATCATACTTACCTCCTCTTTTTCGCCTATGCTACCATTGTTTATATAATAGCAGGCGCTCACTTCGTTCGCTCATTAACACATAGTGTTACATTTTTAACTTCTCGGACGAATTTTATTCTTGATTCGTCATATGCACTATTTTGTTGTTGGGCTTCTTTCGCTTTCCATAGAAAAAACACTCCTTTTGACAGATAATAACTCTCGAATGAGATTATATATGTACTACATTTTGTCGTCTTCTTAATGAAGGCGATTTTTTTGTTTTTTCATATATATATTATTAAACAGAAGCAGGAACGCTGCATATGTTTCTGCTTCAAATCTAATCGAAAGGAGGACTTTTTTCGTGTTCAAATCCCAGCGCTACGTGACTCGTGGTGTCAATGATAGCATATCTCAGCTGATTCAGACTTTTATCTGGAACTGTATTGACCGTTTGCCGGAAAACTGTGACTACCTTCAAGTGTTCCGGTTGGAACCCTTCGGCAGAATGCAGCAGATCCGGCACACATCCGAGCAGCCGGAGCATCAGATGCTCTATATGCTGCCGACGGATGAACTCGTCTGTGCCAGGGTTTATGTTATCGACAGCGACGATTACTCAACGATGTTACTCGCAGAAGAATACTGAGACCCGCCGTAAGGCGGGTCAAACTGTTTTATGGAGGATAAAAAATGGAAGAACAAAGAATCTGCTCGATGTGCGGCTGCGTACTGGACGATGACGAGCACACCGAAATCGACGATGAGCTGATATGTGACAGCTGTGCAGAAGAGCACACTGTACCGTGTGACCATTGCGGAGAAACGATCTGGCGCAATGATGCGATTACGGATGAACACACGGCACTTTGCCCTTGCTGCTTTGACGAGCATTATCGCAGGTGTGAGGATTGCGGCAGAATCCTGCACGATGATGATATCCTGTGGAGCGGCGATTACCCATATTGCTCAAGCTGCTACGATCGCATCGAAACTGAGATCGAGGACTATTCATACAAACCCGAGCCGATCTTTTACGGAGACGGGGACCGCTATTTCGGCATCGAGCTGGAAATCGACGGCGCGGGAAAGTATGATGAAAGTGCTGCCCGCATTAAGAAGCAGACCAATATCCGGTGTGAACATATTTACTGTAAATCGGACGGCAGTCTTGATGATGGGTTCGAGATTGTGACGCATCCTGCCACACTGGATTACCACATGAGCTGTATGTACTGGGAGGATGTATTGCAGGAGGCGGTTCGCATGGGATACCGCTCCCACATGACAAATACCTGCGGCTTGCACATCCATGTCAACCGCGATGCATTCGGAGATACTCCCGAGGAGCAGGAGAAGGTGATTGAGCACATCCTGTTTTTCACGGAATTACATTGGAATGAGCTTTTCACATTCTCGCGCAGAAGCCCGCACAGTATGAACCGCTGGGCAGCGCGGTATGGCATCGAAAAGACCGGCAAGGAGATTTTGAACAAAGCAAAGAAAGGCAATGTGGGGCGCTATGCCGCGGTCAACCTCTGCAATTACAGCACAATCGAGTTCAGACTGTTTCGCGGTACTCTCAAACTGAACACCTTATTTGCGACGTTACAGCTTGTAAACCGCATCTGTGACACAGCACTTTATATGTCTGAGGAGGAGATTGCTCGGCAGTCATGGCGGGATTTCGTCATGACGGTCACTGAGCTAGAGCTGCTCCAATACTTGAAAGAGCGTCGGCTCTATGTTAATGAAAAATGTGAAACGGAGGACGAGGACTTATGAACGATCTTTTCGATCCGCGACCGGAAGAGCTCTCGGTCAGCGAGAACCTCAATGACTTGGTCAAAGCGATTGCTGCGGTTGCAATGCTTATCAGTGCGATTGCGTCGATTATCGGACGGTATGAATCTAATAACGAAAGGAATGAGTAATAATGTGTGCTCTTTTTGGATTTCTCGACTATGGAAAGCGCGTCCCTTGGCGCGTTCTGCAAAAGCTGGTGCAGGCACTTGCCAATGCATCCGAGATGCGCGGTCATCATGCTGCCGGAATCGCATATAACCGGGATGACGCCCTGACGATTTTCAAGCGTCCGAAGCCCGCGCACAAGCTGCATTTCCGTATACAGGAGAACACGACAGTTGTGATGGGACATACCCGTCTGACCACACAGGGCGATCAGAAGCATAATTTCAATAATCATCCTTTCCGCGGAAAAGCCGGAACGGAGTTTGCGTTGGCGCATAACGGCGTACTCTATAATGATGAGCTGCTCCGTTTTCAGCTGCAACTGCCTGACACCCAGATCGAGACCGATTCCTATATCGCAGTGCAGCTGCTCGAATCGCAGCATGAGCTGACCTTTGACTCCATGCGATATGCTGCGGAAAAGGTAAAAGGTTCCTTTACCTTTACGCTTCTGGATCGGCAGGACAATCTCTATTTCGTGAAAGGTGAAAGCCCGCTGTACCTTATTCACTTCCCGTCGCTCGGACTATACATCTATACCTCAACAAAGGAAATCCTGACTGCGGCGTTTAAGCAGATTCCGGTACGATTTCCGAAGTACGAGGGCATTGATGTGAAAGAGGGCGAGCTGCTCCGCATTGCACCGAACGGAAAGATCACCCGCAGCAGCTATACCGTGCAGGACGATTATTCTATATATAGTAACCGATGGTACGGACTCGGCAGCAGCTTCTATAACTGGGAAAAAGCAGTTCCCACCAGCTGCTCCGACGATTCGGATTATCTTATCCTGATCGAGTTGGCGGGGTACTATGGTGTGGATCCGGAAGACATTCGCTATATGCGCGAGATGGGCTACAGTTACGATGAGATCGAAGGATTCCTCTGTGATCCGGAAAGCTACGGCGCGGAACTCGCATTTGCGGAATTATAATATGAAAGCCCTGCCGGTACTGAAATCGGCAGGGCGATCATGTGCCATAAAGTATACTTTTCGTGACACCCGAAAAGCAGCAAAAACAGCGTGCCAAAAGGTCCGGTTTTGACTTTTGGGGCGTCTCGAAAGTCACACCCACATTTTGAAACGGAAAGGATCATATATGGAACAAAGAACATACGGATATGCCCGCGTGTCTACACGTGAGCAAAATGAAGACCGGCAGATTGAGGCGCTGACTCGGTTCGGTGTACCGGAAGCAAATATCATCATTGACAAAGCATCGGGCAAGGATACCGAGCGTGAGGGATATCAGTATCTCAAGCGGCAGATACTTCGCCGAGGCGATACGCTCGTCATCAAGGAGCTGGATCTCCTGAGCCGCAGTAAGGGAGATGTCAAGCGGGAACTTGAATCCTTTAAGGAGATGGGCGTTCGCGTGAAGATTCTTGACATTCCGACGACGCTCACAGACTTCCCACCGGAGCAGCTGTGGGTGCAAGACATGATCAATAGCATCCTCATCGAGGTGCTCGGCAGCATCGCTGAAGTTGAACGGCTCAAAATTCGCACCCGACAACGTGAGGGCATTGAGGCTGCCAAAAAGAAGAATGTGCGGTTCGGTCGTCCGCCAGCACCTTTACCCGATAACTGGCGCGAGGTCATGGCGGCAGTCAAGCGCGGCGAGTTGCGCCCGGTCGATGCGATGCAGGTTCTGAGATTGTCAAGGTCGAGTTTCTACCGGCTATACCGTAATATATTATAAATAGTATGCCTGCCCCGTTATGGGGCAGGCAATGGATACACATCAGAGGTTTGCAATATCTTTTTTAAGACGTTCATAGTTCTTCTGAAAGTTCGTGATCACCAAAGCAAGAGCAGAATAGCTGAAAGTAGCAGGACAGGTGCTCTTCAACTTTTCATCGCCGATCTGACTGGCAATCTCATATATCGCTTTAAAGCTTGGATGAAGATGTTGCTTGTTCAAAAGCAATTCGGTCAAATCAGCGCAATATTTATCCAATTTGGAATATAGCTCCTTAACGGCTTTATGCAGCGCCTTCAATTCATATTCGAGGTATTCCTTCCACCGCTGTTGGGATGTATCTTCGGATATGCTTGCAAGCTCATGCTGTTTTCGGTCTATCACTTCGGTTTTCTGTTTTATGCTTTCAAGTGATCTCTTTATTATCTCACAGATATTCATTACAGCTCGTTTTTCGTCATCTGTTATGGTATAGGAGAGCGCAATGTCGCTCTTGTTTTGCGCGTCAACTATAGTAGTGCTGTTTGCTGTCTGCTGTAAAGAAACGGAAGATGCATTTTGTTCCGCCTCCGATTGTCTGGAATGACCATTCCGCTGGTTTCTGTATCCGTCTCCCGCTTCCTTCAGCATGGTTGTGAACAGAGCCAACAACAATGTGACACCTTTCTTTTTCAGAATCTTGGTTCCTTCCATGTTTTGTAACTCAGTACAATACTTTCCGAATGCTGCCTTAGTTCTTGCAATGCGTTCATTGTTACAGAAGCATTGCTCGCAAAGATACTCTTTCAAATTGTTTTGATTCTCTTTTGTTGTATTAAAGGCCTCAAGAATATCCTTGGCAAGCGACTTTTTCAGATTGCGCTCACTTCGTATATATGCTTTCATGTTTGCTTCAACCTTTTTATTTGGAAACAAAGTTTGAACAGCATCTTCACCGATTGCTTCTTTAAGCAGCGTCAGCGCTGCCGCCACCGTAATCTCTTCATTGCTGACATCGCACAAAGCTTCCACAAAATCCCGAAATATCATAGGTTTTTCTCCTTTCGATGACAAATAGTGAAATGTCATTGACTGTCATCCCGTGTCACCGGCATTATGGTATCATATTGGTGTGAACCGAAAGGATCCGTCGGTTCACGGGATGCTTACCCTCATAAAAATGCAAAAAACGAAGGCCAATTACGTTTTTCGGGCAGCAGCCTATCAAATAGAGCGAAAAAACAGCTGGTTTTCCACTTTTATCAGAGTAGGGTGTTCCAAAAAACGTGATGCTACAAAAAATTTCTGATTTTCTAGGAGGTGCTTTATCGTGGCAGATTATCTGCTCACTTCCCCATATCTCCCTTATAGTTGCAGCTACGGGTTTGGCCCGCCGTACACTATTTTCGACCGGCTTCCGTACGGTGGATACTGGATTCAACCGCGACAAGTTATCTACAATGTGTTTGAACAGAGAAAGCCTAGCTACGAATGCAAAAAGCTGTCGAAGCGCTGCGGGCGATACTACATGACAGAGAGAAACGGCCGCGAGGTTGTTATCGGCGAAATGAATATCAGCAATGCGCTGGTTGTCAATCCCCGCGCTGACGGCTCATTTGATTGCATCTACTGCGATATTAAGGGCGAAGGTATGCCCGAAAAGCGCGCCTGTCAGTTCCCGATTGATGCAATCCGAAAGCATAACCCACTGCCCTATATTCTTGATTACCATCGGAATCCAGACTGCCCGCCGGAGTATATTATTGCCGCTTTTTTCGAGGAGTTGTTCAACAACAACGACCTTAAGTTCCTCAGTCTGCCGCCACACTCAGGCGGGAATCTGCTAGAAGGTCGCTGGGGGTTTGTGTCGGCGGAGTCCGTGATTCCGCAGCTTGAAGAGTACTACGAGTCCGACATTCCTCTGCGGCATCTGCTGCAGACCGACAAATCACTTTGCGATGCATCTGAAGAGCTTGCCATGCTTTTGCCCGACAATAATGCATGTCGTGTTCTGCTTAACGCGAATGTGTCAAGCATCCTGCTGGGGCTTTATGAGGAACAGCAGTTCAAAACGGATCGAATGTTTGTCGTGTGTGTCGAGTGCGAACGGGACGCTAAGCTTGCTACTGTTCTGCTGCAAAACCGCAGTTTTACGGATACATACGCGTGCTCGCTTCTTGAAAGCAAGTCAGTGCTTCAAGGCGAACTGGATTCAATCTGGGACGGCACAGTCATTTTTCGCGATTCATCGTACGTGGAAGACAAAAAAAGACGCGATGCCGGAGTTAATATTATTTTGCAGAATCTGCATCGTAGCCAGGGAATCAATGAAGCGAACCGGAAGATCATCGCCAGTATCACCGACAATCCATCCGCATACTCCTCTGAACTGCCTGCAGTTTACGTAGAAATGACAGGATGTCCCGAGGTTGAGAGACTCGACAAGCTGCAACAGGCAATCGGAACTTTTCTCGCTGCCCTGATTCGGACACTTGCAAATTCCGATGCGACTGAAAACCTCGTGACTGCTGCAATCAAGCATACCCCGCTTCCTCAGAAAACGGTCGAGAACGGCGGTGAGATTGGCACCGAAGCCATCATGCGATGCACTGCTACGCTGCTTTCGGAGATGGGAGTGTTTGACCGCACGCATATTTCGCAGCTTGATGAACTGTTCCGCCGCGGTGCTGACGCAGTATGCGATCAAGACCTGGCAATCGTCAACGATTTTCGGACAGTGCTATCCGAGATGATCGAAAAGGATGAGCTTCGGATTGCAAATCAGTTTTCCTCGCCATACTATTCGGCACCTGATGCAATGATCATGCTCGACTGTGATTGTGTTAACTTTTCGGCCGAGGTGCTCAACAGTATCGTGACTAGGATGAAATCGACCCAACGGCGAAATGTCGTGCTGCTTGCGCTGAAAGGTTGCGGCAAGATTCATGCCAACAACGCTTACAAGCGCCTCCTGGATGTAGAGGTTGAACAAGGTAGGGTTGAGACTCTTAACTTCTACAGTGTGCCGCGAACGATGCTGACACCATCTTGCCAGGCAAAACTAAACGAGATCCGGTACAAGGAATATCTCTTCCTACAGAGCGATTATCCTGAATGCTTTGTGCCCATTATACAGGGAAAAAACGGGTTCGTTGCCGGGCGAGTGATTAATGATGAAACGGATGAAGCAGAGTCGATTTATGCAAGTGGGAAAACGCGATCAGGAAAGACAAATTTCGAAGTGAATCATGCTGTTACCCGCGCCAATTGCGGTGATCTCATCATCATCTTTGACCAGACGGGTGCGTTCTCACAGGATGAACTGCGAAAGCATCTCCCCGAGGAAATCATTGATAATTTCTTTTCTCAGTGGGAAATCGGCGAGCAAGGACTCCCGGTCAACATGTTGTCTCTGGAAAACTGCAAATCGCTGCCAGACAAGAAGCAGCGTCTTGCGAATGTCCTTTCGGTTCTTGCGCGACTGACAGGAGAAGTTCAGCTGAAGGTTCTCCGTAGCCGTCTTGCCAAGGTCGTCCATGCAGTCGAAGCTGGTCAAGTCCGCAGCCTTGCTGGTACACTGCGTTTCTTCAACGCGGACGAACCAGATCAGGCTGAAATCCTGGAACGGCTGGAGGAGGCTGTTGAGGACCTTGAAGGCCTTCCGATCAGTCAGATGAATTGGAATGAGTTTCTTTCTTCTCAAGGAAAAATCATCATCATTTCCACCGCGTCGGATGGAATAAGAAAGAGCTCACAGTACATCGACGCACTGCTTGCCTCACTTTACGCTTGGAAGCAGCACAATCGCACAGAAAGGATGACAGTTGTACTCGACGAGATTGAGGAACTCAGTCTTGAACGGGATGGTCCGGTGAATACAATTCTTCGCAAGGGCAGCAAGCATCGTATGTCGATGCTGCTTGCTTCGCAAGAATTTTCTGCTGAAAAGGACAAACTCGGCAGACTCATCGGGAATTGCGGGATGCAGCTTATATTTCATCCGAAGGACGCTTGTATCGACGAAATCGCAAAAAGGTTTGGCATTGACCGACAGCAACTCGCAGGTTTGGAGCAGGGCGAATGCTTTGCTGTTGGCGGTTTCTTCAGCAAACGGCACGGCAAAAACAAGCAGGTAACGATTCGCGGAAAGACCTATTCTGTGGCAGCACTTTTTGCTCCGGTCGAGCAGCCGATTGAAACACAGGATGTTTCAGATGAGTCTTCAGAGCTTTCCAGAGAACCATTGCTTGAAGGAACGGCAGATCTGAATGATGATACAATATCAGAAACAGAGGTGCTTTCGTTCGAGCAGCTGTCTTTACCAGATCTGGATGAAACGGAACGTGTGGAGATTCTCTCTGAAGCGCAAAAAATCGCATGTGAGCAATCAACCGGAACAACCGATGATGTGCCGGAAACGGAGGATGTCACAGAAGAGGCACCCCATGAAGAGTTGGCAGCACCGACATCTTCAGATACGATATTACCGGAATCGGATAATGCTGAGCCAGAGGAAGCACCCTCAGAAACAACGGACTCGATGCCTGTAGAAGTGACATCTCCGGATGCAGATGAAGCAGACCTTCAGCATCAGTTTAAACAAATCTTGCACAAATATAACCCCGATGCCCCATATTATCAGACGGATCTGAATGATCTTTTGACGCAGATACTGGAGAAGCATCATTTTGCGAACCAAAACCAGCGTGAACATCTGCAATGGCGGTTTGAATCTCTGATTGCATACTGTAATTCAGAAAATTATCTGGCATTCTGTGAAGAATGGAAATGCATATTTAACATCCTTTGGCCATCTATCAACGCAAATTAATAACAAGCAGATTGATAAGCGGCACCTTCGGGTGCCCGCCTATCATAACTATACATCAGTTTCGCTGCAATGTCAAGCATTTCAGCATAAGATTGTTCGCGGATCCATACTATTTTCTGGGAGGAGGATTAATATGAAAGAGTCAATCAAGATCCGGAGCAGCTTCTACGCGCAGAACAAGGAGCAGCTTCGTAAAGCGGTCACGAAGAAGGTCGAAAAGATCGCAAATGACAAGCTGAAAAAGGCAAGCTGATTCGTACATCAGTAACAGGAAAGGAGGTGCGGTCAGTGCCAAAGGTTGGAATATACTGCCGCCTGTCCATTGAGGATAAGGACAAGGATGGCGACGACAGCCAGAGCATCCAGAATCAAAAGGCAATGCTCCGGGA
>JAFWUX010000130.1 GCA_017523995.1 Oscillospiraceae bacterium
CGATGTGGACTGCAACAAGGTCCGCGATGTCTCCGATGCCGTGCTGCTCGCCAGACTGATCGCGGAGGATTCCACGGCAAAGGTCAGCGCACAGGGATTGCTGAACGCAGACTGCAACGGCGACGGCAACCGCACATCTGAAGATGTCATCAGACTGCTGCAATATATTGCAAAGATGATCCCGGAAATCTGAACGGTTCCGGCACATAAAAATCGCTTGATTCCCTTTCCGGAAACAGGACAGCCGCCCCGAACGGCTGTCCTGTTTTGTTTGACAAGACGCGCCTGCTGTGATATAATCATAGGGACGGCGTTTTTGCCGGATTCTGAACAAAGCAGGGGAGGGAAAGGATGAACATTCTGCGTACACCGGTTTTCCGGCGCATCTGCCGGACAGAAGTCCTGCTGTGCCTTGTTATGCTGCTGCTTCCGCTCGGCTTGCTGCTGCGGCAACGGCTTCATACGGCAGAGCCCGCGCGTTCCTTCCTGATGCCGGGCGCTGCGGTGATCACAACGCTGCGTCTGCTGCTGATGCTCTCGCTTGCCAATTCGCTGGCAGAGGCTGCCGCTGCGGACAGTGCCTTCCACCGCGCCAAAAACTGGTGCCTGATGCAGAGCGTCACCGAAGCAGGCGCGCTGCTGCTGAATGTCACGCTTGTCGTGCTGCATACGCAGCGGGAAAACGGCGCAGTTCCGCGCTTTCTGCTGATGGCAGGCTGTTATCTCTGCTATGTGTTCGTGCTGCAGCTGTTTGATTATCTCTCGAACCGCAATCTGATGCTCGGGCTGCGTTCGGTCTGGCGGCTCTGCGGCGGCGATGCTTCGCTGGAACGGCAGCTCCGCCTGACGCATGTCCTGCTGATCCTGAGCTGTGTGCTGTTTGTTCCGCTCTATATGACATATTCGATGCGGGATATCACGCTGCGTCCGCTGGTGTGGGCAATCGCCCTCTGCGCGATGTCAATGATTGTGATTGTACAGCTGCGCATAGCACTGCATGCGCGAAAGACGGCAGTCCTGCTCGCCGCACTTTCAGAATAGGGGGATCGTCATGCAGATATCTGTTACGGTCAGCACGGTTCTGATGCTTGCCGGAATTCCGCTGCTGCTGCCGGCGATTCTGCCGCTGCTGCACCGGAAGTATGACCGGCGCGGTTTTCTCATAGCATCCTCGGCGGTGCTGCATCTCATCGCGACGCTTTATGCGCTTGCGGTCAATTTTACATGGTTCAGCCACGCGGTCGAGCCTTACGGTGAGATTCTGTTCCTGCTTTCATTCGGAATCGGGCTGGCTGCCGGCATCGCGCTGCTGCTTGCGGCGTTCTGTGAGCCGGACGGCAAAATCCGCTTTTTCAACCGCCGGATGCCGATTCCGGTCAAGCTGCTCGCGTGCATTCTGCTTCCGGTGCTGACAGCCGGTG
The DNA here is from genome assembly GCA_017523995.1 of Oscillospiraceae bacterium. The sequence continues at coordinate 1,422 of JAFWUX010000130.1, forward strand.
CAGCGCAGCAGTTTTTTTCCAATATCAATTTCGTCGAATACGGCTTTTCGCTCTCTGTTTTCCTGACGGTGACCTGTCTGCGGTTTGAAGCAGGCGAGCAGCTGCAGACCAGAGAAGCCGATCTGGAACTGCAGCAGGCAAAGCTCCTGACCGAGCAGATTCAGCCGCATTTCATCTTCAATGTCCTGATGAGCATCCAGAATCTCTGCTATCAGGATGCGGATGCGGCGGCGGACTGCATCGCGCAGTTTGCGGGATATCTGCGCGGCAATATGAATGCGCTGACCGCGGAGAAGCTGATCTCCTTTGAGACGGAGCTTGAGCATATCCGCGAATACGAAGCGCTCGAGCATGCCTGCACCGATCTGCCGTTTGCGCTGGATTACACGCTCGGCGTCACGGATTTTGAGATCCCCGCGCTGACCGTGCAGCCGATTGTTGAGAACGCGATCAAGCACGGCGCACTCAGCCGCCGCGACGGCACCGGCAGGGCGGAGCTGAAAACCGAGCGCATCGGGCAGTTTGTCCGCATCACCGTGACGGACAACGGCACCGGCGCGCCCGCGCTGACCGAGCAGCAGAAATCGCACCGCAGCCTCGGGCTGAAAAATGCCGAAAACCGGCTTGCCGTGCAGTGCGGCGGCTCCATGACGGTGACACTCGGGGCAGAGGGAGGCAAGGTTGTGATTCTGATTCCGGACAAGGAGGCTGGTTCTCATGCAGACAATCATCGTGGATGACAAAAGTGCCGTTGTCAGCATGCTGCAGCGGATTCTGAAGCGTGTCGATCCGGCAGGCACCCACACCGGCTATACCGACGCGGCGGCGGTGCTGCGCGATGCGGCACACATGCGCATTGATGCGGCATTCCTCGATATTGAAATGCCCGGCACGGACGGCATCTCGCTTGCAAAGCAGCTGCAGAGCCTGCAGCCGCTCATCAATATCATCTTTATCACGGGGCATCTGGAGTATATGCCGAAAGCCTTTGAGCTCTACGCCAGCGATTACATCATGAAGCCGGTGACGGAGACAGCGGTTGTCCGCGCGCTGAATCATCTGCGCTACCGTGCAGCGCCCCAGCCTGCGCAGAGCGGTCTGCAGGTGCAGTGCTTCGGCAGCTTTGAGGTGTTCTGTGCGGGCAGACCGCTGAAATTCACGCGGCAGAAATGCAAGGAGCTCTTTGCCTATCTGATCGACCGGCACGGCGCGGTCTGCAGCAGTGATATGATCATCGGCAATCTCTGGCCGGATGAAAGCGCAACGGAATCGCGCAAGAGCATGGTGCGGACGATCATCACCGAGCTCTCGCGGACGCTCCGGCAGGCGGATGCCGAAGATGTCCTGATCCGGATGCAGGGCGGCATCAGTGTCGATGTCAACCGGCTCGACTGCGATTACTACCGTTTCCTCAACGGCGATCCGCTCGCGATGCACGCCTATCACGGCGAATACATGACGCAGTATGCCTTTGCCGAGGAGACGCGTGCCGCCCTCTGGCAGCAGCTCCCCGCCGCGGACTGAGTTCCGGTGCGCCTTTGGTGCGCTGACGGAGTATAATAGAAAATGGTCATTGTAATAAGCCTGTATTTCCTGCTCCTGCAGGGGATGCAGGCGGATTTTTTTGTAAAAAAATATCACGTAAATACGTTGATTTGAAACTTTTTGAAAAAATATCGGAAATTTTTTTCTGAAATACCCCTTTTTTTCACCCCCTGTTCCGTATCCTGTAGACAGAAAGCAAAACATGCTTTTCGCTCCTGAGATACGGAGCAAAATCAAATGAAAAAAGGAGTTCAGAACCATGAAAGCAAACAAGCGCATTATGACTGCTATCGCAGCGATCTCCATGCTCTCCGCAGCAACGGGCGTTACCGCTTTTGCAAGCAACATTGCAAAGAACGATCCGAAGCCGGAAAAGGAAACCGTGATTTCTCAGGAAGCTGAGGAAGCAACCGACAAGGCTGCTGAGAAGGCAGCTGAGGAAGCAGCGGAAGAGGCTGCAGCTCCGGCAGTCGAAGAGGCTGAAAAGCCGGCAGTTGAAGAGGCTGAGAAGCCGGCTGTCGAGGATGCAGAAGCACCGGCAGCTGAGGAGACTGAGGATGCAGAGGCACCGGCAGTCGAAGAAGCTGAGAAGCCGGAAAAGCCGGAGAAGCCGGTCGGCAAGCACGAGATCGTTGATATGATCGGCGCTTCCTTCGATTTTGACGCTGAGGACTTCAAGGATGCAGATGCAAAGACCAGCTGGTTCGAGTTCTGCAAGGGCGGTCTGAAGAAGGATCTTGAGAAGCCTGCAAAGCCGGAGAAGCCGGCAGTTGAGCCGCCGAAGCCTGCTGAGAAGGCTGACGAGGAGATCGAGAAGCCTGCAAAGCCGGAGAAGCCGGCAGTCGAGCCGCCGAAGCCTGCTGAGAAGGCTGACGAGGAGATCGAGAAGCCCGCAAAGCCGGAGAAGCCGGCAGTTGAGCCGCCGAAGCCTGCTGATGAGGCAGAGAAGCCGCAGCCGCCTGTCGCACCGGTTAAGCCGGAGGTTGAGCCCCCGAAGCCGCATCTCCATGAGGGCCCGAAGGCTCCTGAGAAGGAGCAGGCTGCTGAGACCGTTGAAGCTGAAGCTGAGACTGTCGAGGCTGAGTAATTTGTTCACCTGCCGGTGATTCCCACGCCGGCTGTGATATCCGTTCTCACCCCCACGATCAATTTCCCTTTATTGGCTGTTGAATGATTTTCGCACTCCCCCCGCCGTGCCGACGCACAACGGGGGGAGCTTTTTATCCGGATATGAAAAAAGCGCCCTGGTATGGCGGGTACTCATATAGAAGTTATGCCCCTGAGCATTTCAAAGTGCTCAGGGGCATAGTACTAATTGTTACTAAGCTAAATCAGAATTTGTCGGCAGTGCCGACAGCCGTTATTCTAAAGCTTTCCGGAAGCGTTATGCGCATCTTTCAGTACACTGGTTTTCGGAAGCTTATTGCTGTAAATCAGAATTTATAAGTTGCCTTCTATACAGAACCATTCGCTGACCGTCAAAGAATCATTAAAAAATTCAAGCACAACGTGATAAAATTCATATTCATCTTTATCAGCCTTTTTCATACAATCAGTCAAATTGGCTATCAGCCTTTGCCAGTCATCTTTTCCGAAGAAATTAACAGATGTCAAATCAAAGGATTCCTGAATGCCAAATCCATTTGGATCAGGATCCTTTACAGGAAACAGGGAGTTGATTGCTGATAACATAAGTCTTTCATAGTCGGTCTTGTAGATACGAATGCTGTCGTAATGATTCCAATCTTCCCATGTCATAACGCCATTTCCAGAAGAATCAGTATAAACTGGTTTTAACTCTATTTCTATTTTTTCCATATCATCAGAATATAAGCGGATATCTGCAACCTTATGCTTTACATCTGAATCATAGGAACTAAATGTCCATTCATTGTATTTCATAATAGATTTCTCCAATGTTTCGGATGCCGGGGCTGTTGACATATAAATTCCGATTTTTGTTAGTAGCAATTATAGCACAGTATTGAATGTCTGTCAATAGAAACGCCATAGTACTTCTGACTGAATATCAGAAATACTATGGCATAAAACTTCTATATCAGCGCAGCCTTTAAGGAGCGCTTTTGTTTGTGAAAGATATATGGCTTTCGCCGCCTTATTTCCAGTGCTCGGAGAAACCCTTGAGCATTTTGCCGCTTTGCAGCAGCTCGGCGCGTTTTTTCTCGGAGCCCTCGCGGATGGTGCGGAGCTGTGCTTCGAGCGCATCCTTTTTCGGCTTGATCGCCACGAGCTGCCAGATGCCCACGCCACCCGCAAGGATGCCCGCAATCAGCAGCAGAATGGACTTGTGGAACAATACCGCGACGGAAATACCGGCGATTGCCGCGATCATGAACAGCTTGTGATTGCCGGTCAGATTTTTGAGCTGCGCATCCATTGTGCGCATGAGCTCGGCGCGTGTGCTGTCCACGAGCGGACCCTCTGCGGCGACCATGCGCCTGCCGTCCGGCGAGACATAGACCTTGCGGACGGTATCGCCGTACTGACAAGTGATCTCATATGCACCGGCAAGCACCTTGTCCACGCCCTGATCCTGCGAAATATTGATCGAGCCGAGCGTAAGATTCCGGCATTCGCGGTTCCCGAGCTGACGGGCGGCGCTCTCCTGCAGTTTTTGTGTCAGGAACGGGCGCGCAAACTGCGAGAGGATATCCGTTGCCGGACGGCTGTACCGGACGGTCTCGATATTTGCGGGAATTTCCAGCGATTCCGGATCGGTCAGGTAGCCGCTTTCAAAGGGATTGTACATCGAGTTGATGAGGTTGTCATATTCCGGATTGCCGGAGACAATGCCCTCGGCTTCCGCATGTGTGCTGCCGTTGATCGTTGCCCAGCTTTTTCCCGTGACAACCTCGGTGTTGCCGCTTGCGGAGACCTCGCGCGTGCTTTCGTTCGCGACATCGCAGAGATAATCCGAGGTGCCGTTGCAGTGAAAATAGTATGCAGGCAGACACAGCGGCCGGATGCCGGTGATCTCTGCCTTTTCGGCAAAATCGAGCGGCGCAGAGACATCTGAGAGCAGATAGTTCACAAGCATCGTGTGTACCTGCAGCGGCTGCGCACAGAATGTCACGCCGCTTTTGATCGGCTCATTTGTCAGCATGCCCTGATAGTGCTGCATGCCCTCGATTGTATACGCTGTACTGCAATATTCACAGGTACCCGTGCTTGCACGCTGCAGCGGGAGTGCTGCGCCGCAGTTCGGGCAGTGATAATTCTTGACAACAGGCATCGTGATTGCTCCTTTTATGATATCATTTTATTTTTTGCGCGGCAGCGGCTGTTCCTCTCGCTGCAGGGCGGCAAGCAGATCATCCGGCACACCGCGCGGTCCGCGGACGGATGCGACGCCGTAATCGCGCAGCCTTGAGAGCGGAAACTGATTCTTCGGATAGATCGCCAGCAGCCTGAGCCGGATGACCTTCTCCATGTGCAGCCCGCCCTGATCGTAATGATAGGGGATATCGGTTTCGGTCACCTCGCAGGCGTAGGTCACAGCGCCGATCGGTTTCCCCTCATAGATATAGACCGTATCGCCGGGGATGAACGCGCCGCTCTGTTTCCAGAGGCTTTCGTGCGTGCGGGCAAGCGTCTGCGAGAGATCCTCATATTTCGGGTTTGCAGGCACCAGCCATGCTTTGGGCTGTGTTCGCTGTTTTCCGCTGCTTTTGCCGGAGACGAGTGCATAGCTCATCTGCAGCGCCGCTGTGACGCGCGCCAGCGGGACCGTGCCGTCCAGCAGAATCGAGATCCAGCTGCTTTTATTCATATGGTAGGCGGGGAAGAATCCCTTTTGCAGCAGCACCGAACCGAGCATCAGCGGGTCACACTTGACATTCAGCACATCGCTGACCGCATCCTCCGGCAGACCGAGCCGGTCACGCGGCACCGGCATTACCAGCCCGTACCATTTCCCGTTCGGATGCCGCAGAACCGCCGCCTCCGGCATCCGCTGCCAGAGATGCTCCGGCTTTGTCTGATAGGTTTCCGCAGCGAATTTCAGGATTGCATCCTGATCCGCAAACTGTGCTTCCATATGCGCGTCTCCTTTCCGTATCTGTCCCATTTAATGAGTATGTTTGTATTCATTATAACATATTTCTTCCGGAATTTCAATGACAGAGAACGATGAGAAAATTAGAAATGAGAAATGAGAAATGAGAAATTGCGGTGTCGCCTGCGGCGACGGATTTATAATATAGTGAGAAGATAGGAGTGAGAAGTGAGGAGTTGCGGTGTCACCTGCGGCGACGGATTATTAATAAGGCGAAAGCTGAAAGCCGGAGGAAGGACGGAGGGGAGTTAGGAGATCAATGCTAACAACTTAAGGCGCACACGGCGAAGCCGAAATAAAAGTTTTGGTCGAGCTTTTTCAAAAGCTCGCAGGTTTCCAAAGGGCGGCGCCCTTTGGTCGCACTCCGCAGAGTGCGAAATTCCCCTGC
>JAFWUX010000131.1 GCA_017523995.1 Oscillospiraceae bacterium
AGAAAGAAAACCTATTACGATCATATCAAGGATTTGTTTGATTTCATGGGGCTGCCTGCGGAGCATCAGAATGTACTGCGTATGCTGATTGCTTCGCCCTTTGATGGTGTCCGCAAAGACTTCATTGCAAAGCTCATGGGCTTGCGGAGTATGGTCATCATCGAGGATTTGATCGAGGTAGGCTTGGTGCAGGAATATGACAATGGTACGGTCACACTGCAAACCATTATCAGTAGCCTTGTCAAATCGGAATTGGAACCGGACAGCGATAACTGCGCTCCGCTGATTGCTTCTATCCGTGCGGTCTGCGTGAATGAAGCGCTGGACATAGAGCTTGACTGCGCTAAAATGAACGAGATCATCTTTATCGCTTCGTCAATGATTTCATTCAAATCATACGATGATGATTTTTATTTTCATCATGACTGCTACAAATTCTATGAGCGATTCGGTATTACAAAATATACTGAGATCATGCTTTCCCATGAGAAAGGGATATGCAGTAATCATGATGCCAACCAGAAAACGCTGTATTTCTCCGATGCTGCATCTTTTGAAATGATGCAGGGCAATCAGGATAAGGCTCTTTCCTTGCAGGAAGATGCCGTAAAGCATTCACAGGACTGCGATGATGTTTTGTTACAGGCGAATACCGTGAACACCTACGGCTATTATCTGAACCTTGCTGACCGGAAGGAAGATGCGTTAAAGGCGATGCAGACAGGACTTGCCCTGTTCGATCAGCTTGACGATGACGAGGTTTTCTATTTTGATAAGTACCGTGCGATCATCAATTATGCCGATCTGCTGTTCTCGCTCGGTCAGACCGATGAAGCGATTAGTCGGGTATCCGCCGCAAAAATTGAATTACAGGACAAGAACCTTGCAGAAACAGAAGTCTATGCCGATTGCTGTTATGCTCTCGGTCTGTATCATCTCTGCCTGAATGATACCTCGGCAGGAAATGACCTTGTGAGTGCTTTTCGTATTTTTATAGACCTCTACGGTAGGACTTCCGACTTCGTGCAGACGAGAGCTGCGGAGCTTCAAGGCTACATCGAAAATGCCCATAGCAACATCATGGAATATGAGCCGCTAAAGCAACTACTCGGAGAATAATGTCGATCAGCACCAGAAGCGGTGCGGCGTGATACAGCAGATCACCAATAGTCTTGATCGTCTGCAAGCGTTTTGCCGACTGCATTGCACTCTGCGTTGCTTTCCTGACCTCGGCGGTGCAGGCGTTAATGGATTTCTCCATTTCATCATTGGTGTCGCTGAGATACTTTCTGACCTCGGTAAATGCTCTGGTCTGTTCGTCCTTGAACTGATAGTAAATATCCCTCGTAATGCTAACGGTCGAAGCCTTTACGCTTTCTGCGTACTGGCTTTGAATGTTCAGGTTCTGCATCTCTCTGTCTGCGATCTTCTGCATTTCTGCGCTGGTAGTCGCTGAAAAGCTCTGTAAGAGTTGGCACATTTGCAGGGTCGCTGCTGCCAACAGGCAAACTCGTTCGTCCCGTTTGGCTGCTTCTGTGGTCGCTCCTGCCTTCCGTGCGATCTCCCGAATCATTAGCTCCAGTTGTTCCAGTGTTGGTATTGCTTGTACCTGTTCCGGCATTGTTTCCTCCTGTGATGTAGATGCAGTCTTGGGTTTGATCTGCTTGTGTTTGCCAAACAGTTTGGCTTTCATCTCGTCCGTGAGGTAGTGCGGCTCTTGTGGTTTTTCCTCCGAGATCGGTTTGCTTGGCTCGTTGTATCTTGGTAAGCTCATACTTGATTCCTTTCACGGTGTATTGCTCCCCCAGCTTACTGCCCCTGACCGAAGCAGGCTTTCCTTTTTTATCTGTAAAGCTGGGATGACGGTAGGATATGGTGTTTCCCTTCACTCTGCACTCCACATGGTAGTGCTTCATCAGGGCATTCACCACATCCTGTAATGTGCGGTTGTTCGGGTCGGCGCATTCGATGCGGATCACCTCCCGAAGCTCGTCCTTGAATGTTTCCTTGCCCCTTGCTTTCATCTGCCGTTCTGCAAAGGTTTCCTTATCTCGTTGCTTAGCGTGATCGTGATGATAATAATCGGCACGGACGGAATGTGTCAGTCCTTGCTTCACACATTGCTCCCCGAAAAATTCACACATATCATGCAAGTCTCTTTCGTTCCTGCGGAATGCCCTGCCTGTTTCGATGTGGCAGTTACCTATCAGGAAATGAACGTGCTTATGCGGCTTGTCGGTATGTACCGCAAACAGCACCTCATAGCCCCGAAAGTATTTCTCTGCAAACTCCTTTGCGATGCGGAATACTTCATCATAGGTGAGCCTGTCATTATCCTCCGGCGAAAATGAAATGGACATCTTGAATGCAAGATTCGCATTGCCCGACTGCTTCTTCCCGAAAAGCTCTCTCGTCATGAGAACATCACGGGCGAAATGATCTCTGTCGCAGTTGATACCCCAATAGAGGTTTGGTGCTGTCTTGACAACTCCGTCCCGTATCTGCTCTGCCTGTCTGCCGAGGATGTAGTCGGCGGCACGATGAAGCTGTGCAGAGGATTTGCAGGGCTTGTAGTCCACATTGACATTACCGAACATCGGCTGCCACCTTTACGGTGAACTGCGGATGTTTCAGAAAATCGGAGAGCTGCCCCATGACGGCATCATTAGTGCAGCGTATCGCTCCGATCTCGGCTTTAACCTTATCGTCCTGTCCGATGTTGGAGAAGTAGGCAAGCTGATTGAGGTTCGTGCCTATCTTCCTGATTTCATGGATCAGCGGTGCGATGCTGTCCTCGATAGAGTAGATACGCACCTCGCTTCGGCTGATTGCCCTCATGAGATAGTCGGTCTTGTTCAGACCGCTGGCTGTCTGCTTGGCAGTCCATAGAG
>JAFWUX010000132.1 GCA_017523995.1 Oscillospiraceae bacterium
CGATAAGGAAAGGAACTGCTGTCCGCTGCCTGCGTCTGCGAAAATCGCGCTGACGGGCACGCTGAACGGAGAGCTGCTTGTCTGCGGCGGAGGCAGTGCTTGTGTCTGGACTGACAGAAATACAAACCTACTGACAGAACTGCGCAAGTGGTTTGCGGATGTTCGCATCGGTCTGTATGATGAAGCTGATACGTTGGTCTATGTGCTCAGTGTACCCGGGCAGGAAGGCAATGACCGTAAAACGCTTCGGATTGATCAGGAAGAACAGCAGAAGATCAGCGAACTGCACGGTTATGCAAACCGGCATCATATGCGCTCTGTTCTGATTCTCAATACATCCGGGTCTGTTACCGGTTGGGCACTTTCATTTTGGGACGCGATGTTCTGGGTTTCGCTGCCGGGAATGCAGGGAGCTGCCGCGATTGCGGATATCCTCTGCGGAAAGGTCAATCCGTCCGGACGCCTGCCTGTATCATTTCCGTATAGTGAAAATGATATGCCGACCTATCTGAATTTTCCCGGCGACGGTATGACCGTAATGTATGGCGAGGGGATTTTTGTCGGTTACCGCTATTATACAACCCGGTACCATCTCGATCAGGACAAACAATTTGCAGAGTATACGTTCGGGTACGGCCTGTCCTATTCCGAATTTGAAGTGCGGAATCTGCGTGTGGAAAGCGGCGATATTGAGAGCGGATTGGATCTGCTCGCCGAGGTCGAAAACACCAGTGATGTCGCAGGAAAAACTGTTGTTCAGGTTTTTATGCATGATCCGGTATCAACACTGAAAAAACCGGTCTGTGAACTCTGCACCTTCCGGAAAGTATTTGTCGAACCGCATCAGACGGTGACTGTGCGGCTGCACATTGACCGCCGTGCGTTTGAAAGCTGGGATCCCGATCTGCACAAATGGACGCTTGAGGACGGGGTATATATTCTCAATGCAACGGTTGAAACGCCGGATGCAATCGACTGGCGGAATCGGGCTGATATTACGCTGCGCTATGACGGAGAATCGCCTTACAGCTGGGGTGTGAATACGAGTATCAAAGAGATCTATGAAACAACGGAACTGAAAGACGCGCTGCATAAATTCATGGATGCGCACGGACTGCCGTGGGAGAATGTGCTGACAACATACGAATATACCGCGAAGGACAGCCTCGGTCTGATGCTGAAAAATGCCGGGTGTCCTGATGAGGTAATTGCAGAATTTGCAGAGATCTTGCGGAAAATGCGGTATCGGAAACCGTAAATATCATACTTGGGATGATCTGATGAATCCGATTACAGCCTGCAAAAAGGAGAATTAGCCATGCTTTCAATGGTGCAATGCCTGATCATATATCTCGTTGTATGCGGTCTACTGTCACTGGTCTGCCTGAAATTGTTCGATGAAGTCCCATGGCCGGGGTATATTCTGGCAGCGTTCCCGCTGGCGGCGATTGTATGCTATCATGAGGGCTTTATGACCGCATTTCTTGTTCTGGCAATCATAAACTGCATCACGATGATACCCTATATATTCGCAACCCTCGTCAATTTCATAAAGCTGTTGATACCGGCTGCC
>JAFWUX010000133.1 GCA_017523995.1 Oscillospiraceae bacterium
AGTAGCCAGATTCGATCCGACACCTTCAATTCCTATCTTTGCCAATATTGATGTCAGTGCGGCAAAGATTGCCGAACCAAGCGCTAATAAAAACCACATAGTGATACTCCTTCAAATTCCGATTTATGCTAGTAATTATAGCACAGTATTGAAGGTCTGTCAATGGAAACGCCATAGTACTTCTGACTTTGCATCAGAAATACCATGGCTTAAAACTTCTATATCAGCACCGCCCTTATGCAGGTGCCGCTTTTTTGTTGCTTTTCCGGCGCAGATATGCTATACTAGAGGAGAATGATCCTGCGCCCCTGAAACCGGAACTGAGAAAGGAGAACGCCGCTGTGACACACGATGAAATCATGAACCTGATCAACCGCTCGCTGTTTGCATCCATCGGCTATACGGATGCGCAGGGCAGACAGAATATCCGCAGGGTGTTCTGCGTCTGGCACAAGGGACTCGGGCGGCATCTGATCTCGACGAATACAAGCTCAGAGCATGTGCAGAGCCTGATGCAGCATCCGGACGCATGCCTTTATTTCTCCGATGATGCGGCGTTTGAGGGCGTCTGTCTCTATTGCAGAGCCGCGGTGCATTTTGAGCGGGAATATAAGGCGCTGCTCTGGAATGAAGGCGATGAAAAATACTATCCGGCAGGCATGGACGATCCGGATTACTGCATTCTGGAGCTGACTGCGGAGAGCGGCAGATTCTACCGCTTTGACGGCAAGGGCGATCTCTCCAAATCTGATCTGGAAGCCTACGATGCCGGCAGAGACTACGAAAACGGATACGCAAAACATACGCAGGAATGACAAGCATTCCGAAAGGAGACTGAACATGAACAGACAGATCATTACCGATCCGCAGACCGGCGAAAAAAGCTGCCGCTGCTTCAAACGCTGCGGCGGATGTCAGCTGCAGGAGACCTATTCCGAGCAGATTCAGCGCAAGCAGGAAAAGGCGGAGCGCATGCTCTCGAAATTTGCGAAGGTGCGCCCGATTCTCACCATGAACGAGCCCTATAACTACCGCTGCAAGGTGCAGAATGTCTACGGCAGGGGCAGGGGCGGCGAGATTATCTCCGGTATTTTTCAATCGACCGGACAGAAAATGGTCGCCGTCGATGACTGCATGCTCGAGGACCGCCGCGCCGCCCCGATCATCCAGACGCTCAAAAAGCTCATGCATGATCTGAAAATTCAGCCCTATGATCTGCGGACGGGCACCGGACTGCTCCGGCACACGCTCATCCGGACATCGGTCTCCACGGGCGAAATCATGCTCGTGCTGGTGACGGCATCCGCGGTGCTGCCTGCGAAAAAGCATCTGGTTTCGGCGCTGCAAAAGGCGCATCCGGAGCTGACCACCATTGTGCAGAACATCGCGCCGGACGGGCTTCCGTTGACGCTCGGCGAACGCAGCGTCACGCTTGCGGGCAAGGGTTATATCGAGGATATCCTCTGCGGCTGCCGGTTCCGCATTTCGCCTGCATCGTTCTATCAGGTCAACCCCGTGCAGACCGAAAAGCTCTATGCATTTGCGGTCAAGGCGGCGGAGATCAAAAAGGGTGTCTCGGTGATCGACGCCTACTGCGGCACCGGCACAATCGGCATGATCTGCGCAAAGCAGGGAGCGGATGTCATCGGTGTGGAGCTGAACCGCTCCGCCTGCCGCGACGCAGCCGAGAATGCAAAGCGCAATCAGCTTGCGAATATCCGCTTCTGCAATGAGGATGCCGGTAAATTCATGCAGAACATGGCGAAAGAGGGCGAAAGCTGCGATGTCCTGCTGATGGACCCGCCGCGTGCCGGTGCCTCGCCTGCGTTCCTGCGAGCTGCCGCCGCGATGAAGCCGCAGCGGATTGTCTATGTCTCCTGCAAGATCGAAACGCTCGAGCGCGATCTCATTCAACTGACGCGCTCCGGCTACCGCGTGACCGATATCCAGCCGGTCGATATGTTCCCGCACACCACGGGCATTGAGACGGTCTGCGTGCTGCAGCGCAAATCCGCAGAGCCGCATAAGGGCAGGGCTGCACGGAAATGATCCTCGAAACGGCGCGGCTGTTTCTGCGTGAGCTGACACCCGCCGATTGCGGAGCGCTGCTGCTTGTGCGCGGTCTGCCACAACTTAAGGCGCACACGGCGAAGCCGAAATAAAAGTTTTGGTCGAGCTTTTTCACCGCGCCGTGCGCGGCTCCGTATTGCTAAAGCATTCCGGATTCGCATTACGCCGCCGGAGCGTCAAAATAAAAGTTTTGGTCGAGCTTTTTTAAAAGCTCGCGGAGTCCAGAGGCAGCGCCTCTGGTCGCGCTCCGCAGAGCGCGAAACTCCCCAGCGTCAAGAGCTCCGCAGGGGTGAATCCGATAAAACGATCCGGTGGATCGTTTTTCGGAGAGGGGCGCCCTGCGATAGAGGGCGCCCCTAAGTGAATTGCAGCGCAATTCACTGGGGAACGCAACATCTTAAGTTGTTGGCATTGGGTGGGGCAGAGCCACCATTTTGAATCCGTCGGAGACACTTTATTATTTGTAACCGTCCTGTTTCGGCAGCTCCCGCGTTACAGGATACCGCAATATTTTTCAAAAACCACTTGACAAAATGGCACGAATCGTGTATAATATAGAAAATTTTTCATCATGGAGGGACATGACATGGATTTCAGCAAGATTTTTAAGGTATTGAATTATGTTGTTATGGTGCTCGGCGGATTGCTCATTCTGCTTGCGATTATCGCAGTTGCCGGAATGGGCGCGCTCACAGCCGGAACAGACAGCGTCACACAGGGCGGCGCAACATTCTTCACGATGCTCGCGCTTCTGCCTGCGATTCTGCAGGGTGTGATTGGTGTTCTGGCAGGCCGTGCAGGTCTGCAGAGCGATCCGGACAGATGCAAGAAGCTTTCGATCATTCTGGCAGCACTTTCCGTGCTTTCGCTGATCAGTTCGATCAAGTCGGGCGGCGTCGGCTTCATGAATATCGTGTCGCTGGTGATCTACGGATTTTATTGCTATCTTGCACATACCGAGAGCTACTGATCTGAAAACGCATCCGTCTGAAGTACGGTGCTGATACAGAATTTTGCGCCATAGTATTTCTGATGCAAAGTCAGAAGCACTATGGCGTTTCACTTATGTGCTGTAATTACTACAGCCATAATCCGAAATTCGGGAGATACTTATGAATTATCTGAAAACTCTTTATGAAGCTACAGCCATGCTCCTGTTATATTCAAATCAGATGAAAGAAAACGATTATCAGACTGTAATATCCAGATATATTTATGATAATTCACATCACTGGGAAGGAAATCCCGACCGGAAGTATATTGATGTAATCAGTATCCTGTTATCTTTGGAAAGAAATACTGTCCCGATTTCTAAAGATATTTTTGAGTTTTTAGAGAAAACGCTCTTTTCTGTCCCGGAAGCGTATTTACGGAAGCATTTTTCTGAAAGCGACGTAAATATGATGCTGCCTGACATCCGGACCGCAAAAGCCGTGATCAATCATTACGCGGATACTGCTGATTTCTGATTGATCTTCGCAGCATCAATGAACACAATGCCCCTGCGTGCAACGGCTGCGCAGGGGCATAATTTCTGTATTTGTATTTTTCCAATGCGCCGCCGAAAAAAGCACATCCCCTCCGCAGCCTGTTCCGCGGAGGGGATGCATTTGTATGGAAAAGTGATGAATCAGTCAAACATCGGGGTAGAGAGGTAGCGCTCACCGGTATCCGGCAGCAGCGCGACGATGGTCTTGCCCTTGTTCTCCGGACGCTTTGCGAGCTCGATTGCAGCCCAGACAGCGGCGCCCGAGGAGATACCGACGAGCACGCCCTCATTGCGTGCGATTGCTCTGCCGGTCGCATAAGCATCCTCATTCGTCACGGTGATGATCTCATCGTAAATCTGCGTGTTGAGGGTTTCCGGCACAAAGCCCGCGCCGATGCCCTGAATGCCGTGCTTGCCGGAGACGCCCTCCGAGAGAACCGGCGAACCCTTCGGCTCGACAGCCACAACCTTGACGTCCGGATTCTGCGACTTGAGATAAGCACCCGTGCCGCTGATCGTGCCGCCGGTGCCGACGCCCGCGACGAAGATATCGACCTTGCCCTCGGTATCGTTCCAGATTTCAACGCCGGTGGTAGCCTCATGGACAGCGGGGTTTGCGGGGTTCGTGAACTGTGAAGGGATGAAGCTGCCCGGAATCTCAGCAGCGAGCTCCTCCGCCTTCGCGATTGCGCCCTTCATGCCCTTCGCGCCCTCGGTCAGGACGAGCTCCGCACCGTAGGCCTTCATGAGGTTGCGGCGCTCAATGCTCATCGTTTCCGGCATGGTGATAATCAGGCGGTAGCCGCGGGCAGCCGCAACAGAAGCAAGACCGATACCGGTGTTGCCGGAGGTCGGCTCGATGATGACGCTGCCCGGCTTGAGCAGACCCTTCGCCTCAGCATCGTCGATCATCGCCTTAGCGATTCTGTCCTTGACAGAGCCCGCCGGATTAAAATACTCCAGCTTTGCGAGGATGGTTGCGGAAAGCTGATTTGCCTTTTCGGTCTTGACAAGCTCCAGCAGCGGGGTGCCGCCGATCAGGTCGGTGATTTTCTGATAAACGTTCATAGTGATAATCTCCTTTACTTATAAAAAATACGGTTATGCAGCGGATTTTCCGCTGTTCAGGCTGATTTTGTTCTACGGCAGATCATGTGCCGCACAGTACACGGGCAACATCGTTTACGCATCGCAGACGCCTCCTGTTTCGTCATTATCCCATATAACCTATCTGCATGATATGATTTACATGTTCTTATTATAGCAGAGTATCTCTGATTTGTCAACCCCTTTTGCAATATTTTTTCCGGCGGCTAAAAGCGTCGCATATCATAAAATCAGTGAACCAAAAGAAAGCGAAAAAAGCCGCAGGATACGAAGAAAGCATATTCAGCGGCGTTTGCACGAAAAGCGATATCAAACATAAATCTTTGTGCAAACTTTTTGAAAAGTTGCACGCACCTGTACAACATTTGCCCGTTTTGGCACCCCTTTATAGAGAGGGCAGCGCGAAGGGCGTGCAGCCGAGCGGCTAAAGTAAAGTTTATTCAAAGTATAAACTTTATCAGGATTCCAAATCAAAGCATCACCGGAAACGGCAATCGCAGGACACTTCCGCTCTCCTTCTTATATTCAAATCCGTCCGCGCAGCGGACACCGCAACTCCTCACTTCTCACTTCTATCTCCTCACTATAAATATAGATCCATGCGCGAAGCGCATACCACAATTTCTCATTTCTAATTTCTCATTTCTAATTGGTAATAGACGGGTGCTGCGAACCATACAATAGACGGAATGTATGGTTTGGCAAAGGTGTTAGTCGGTACGTGAATCCAACCTTGTACAGGCGATGGGATTCATGCCGACGGTACAGAATTGCAGGCATGCACTTAGAACTTTGACAAGTGAATAGCAGCATCAGTCGCAGGGCAAAGCGAGGGATGCTGCAAGTTTATTTGTAGTTATATTCTTGTTAGATTTCGCTTGATGTTCTTAATCTTAAGTCCGATGTTTAATTCCGCTGGGCGCGGGGCGCGAATGCGAGGGGACAACCCAAAGAGGACAGGGG
>JAFWUX010000134.1 GCA_017523995.1 Oscillospiraceae bacterium
CGATTGCAAATGCAGTCATCGAAGGCAGACAGGGTGCGGATGCACAGGCTGCTGAGGAAGCTGCTGCCGTCGAAGAAGAAGCTGCTGCTGAGTAATCTACGGGGAGGATCACTGAAATGGCTAATTTTACTGCAAAAGATGTTAATGATCTCCGCAAGTCCACCGGCGTCGGTCTGATGGACTGCAAGAAGGCTCTGACCGAGGCTGACGGCGATGTCGAGAAGGCAATCGTCATCCTGCGTGAAAAGGGTCTCGCAAACCAGGCAAAGAAGGCTGACCGTATCGCAGCAGAGGGCGCTGTCATTGCAGTGACCAATGCAGATCACACCGCCGGTGCGATCGTCGAGGTCAACTCCGAGACTGACTTCGTTGCGCAGAACGAGGAGTTCGTCGGCTTCTGCGAGGGTCTGGCTCAGACCGTTCTCGAGGCAAATCCGGCTGATCTCGATGCACTGAAGGCAACCAAGTTCGCAGGCAAGGATATCACCGTTGAAGAAGCTCTGCAGGAGATCTTCCTCAAGTTCCGTGAGAATCTTCAGATCCGCCGCTTCGCACGCCTTGAGGGCGTTGTCAAGGAGTATGTCCACTTCAACAAGAAAGAGGGCGTTCTCGTTGCAGCATCCACCGATGCAGGCGCAACTGCTGAGGTTCTGGATTGCCTGAATGACGTTGCACTGCAGGCTGACGCAATGAAGGCAACCTACCTGACCAAGGAAGAGGTTCCGGCAGACGTCATCGAGCAGGAGAAGCAGATCGTTATGGCACAGATGGCTGAGGATCCGAAGATGGCAAACAAGCCGGAGCAGGTTCTCGCAAAGATCGCAGAGGGCAAGCTCGGCGTTTACTTCAAGGACAACTGCCTGCTCTGCCAGGAGTTCGTCAAGGGTGAGGGTGAGTCGATCGAGCAGTATGTCGCATCCTGCGGCAAGAAGATCGGCGCTCCGATCAAGATCAACAGCTTCGTCCGTTTCATCTGCGGCGAGGGCATTGAAAAGCGCGTGGACGATTTCGCCGGCGAGATCGCAAGCATGCTGAAATAAGTAAGTAAAACCGCCTGCCGGAACCAAAAAATTCCGGCAGGTTTACTTTTTCTGTGCAATTGTGTGCAGTGCGGCAATTTTGAGACCGCAATATACTACATATATCAGCTGGATTTGATATCATTTGAGCAATATTGTTCCAAAATCAGAAAATCAATGTGCTTTTGGTCATAAACATGATACAAAAAGTCATTGCATTTTTCTTCAGATTCAGTTAAGATATAGATGGTATCATGTGAACGTGGATGAAGAAGGGGACATCCACCTCACGGTACGGTCTGCATCCGCAGCCGTATTACCGCATACATACATAATTGGAGGAGTATGAACATGAAAAAAACACAGATCATTTCCGGCCTTATGGCTATGGCAATGACAGTCATGAGTCTCGGTATTTCCGCTTCCGCAGCCGACAGCGTTGCTGTGAAGATCGGCACGGATACCGTGAAAGCCGGCGAGAACTTTTCTGTCGATGTCAGTCTGAGCGGTGTGCCGTCCAGCGGCCTCAGCTCGATCGATTTTGCTATCAACTATGATAGCGGTATTAAGGTTACCGATGTTGCTCTGGGCACCATCGGCGATACCGGCGCAAAGGCACAGGAAGGCGACCTCGGCGACACCGTTTTCAACTGGTATGACAACGGCAAGCAGATCGTCATCGTCTGGGCAACCGGTCTGACCGATTCCAAGTACTGGGTCAAGTCCGACGGCGTTTTCGTTACGCTGAAGGGTACTGCTGATTCCAAGGCAGAGGCTGGCGCTACCTACAAGCTCGAAGCTGCAGGCGCTAACCGCAACATCTATCCGGATTCTTCCGAGAAGGCATCTTCCTACTTCTCTGCTGTCGGTGCATCCGGCACAACCAACTACACCGGCTCCTTCACCGCTGGTGCTGTTGAGATCGAGAAGGCGCAGACCCAGGCTCCTGAAGAGGACGGTCTCTGGGGCGATGTCAATGTCGACGGCAAGGTTGACGTTTCCGACGCTGTTCTGCTCGCACGTTTCAACGCTGAGGATACCAAGGCTGTTGTGACCGCTCAGGGTCAGAAGAACGCTGACGTTACCCACGATGGCAAGAAGGATGGCGATGACACCATCAAGATCCTGAAGTACATTGCAAAGATCGTTACCGACCTTTCCAAGTAATTCAAACCAACAGATTCGCACCGCTTTCCGAAGCGGTGCGAATTTTTTTGCGATATGCGGTGAAAAATCGTGATTTGCTCTTGCATCTTTGCAAAAAGTGTGGTATAATATCTGTATGTGCCTGCCTGAGCGCAGGAATAAACCGGAAAGGATTGAAAAATACTATGTTCAATGACCTGATTGATACAATCGGCTATGTCGAAAAATGTGATCCCGATGTCGGCGCTGCAATGAAGCAGGAGCTCGCACGCCAGAGACGCAATCTTGAACTGATCGCCAGCGAGAATATCGTTTCGCCGGCTGTCATGGCAGCAATGGGCTCTGTTCTGACCAATAAATATGCTGAGGGCTATCCTGGCAAGCGTTACTACGGCGGATGTGAGGCGGTCGATATCGTTGAGGAGATCGCGATCGAGCGCGCAAAGAAGCTCTTTGGCGCACAGTTCGCAAATGTTCAGCCGCACTCCGGCGCACAGGCAAACACCGCTGTTTACTTCGCACTGCTCCAGCCGGGCGATACCGTTCTCGGCATGAGCCTTGCACACGGCGGCCACCTGACCCACGGTTCTCCGGTCAACCTTTCCGGAAAGTACTTCAACTTTGTCTCCTACGGTGTCGGCGATGACGGCACCCTCGATTATGATGCAGTTGAGAAGCTCACCAAGGAGCATCACCCGAAGCTGATCGTTGCAGGTGCATCCGCATATCCGCGTGCGATCGACTTCGCAAAGCTCGCTGAGATCGCACACAGCAACGGCGCAATGCTGATGGTCGATATGGCACACATCGCAGGTCTGGTTGCAGCAGGACTCCACCAGTCTCCGGTCGGCCTTGCTGATGTTGTCACCACCACCACCCACAAGACACTCCGCGGACCGCGCGGCGGCCTGATCCTGACCAATGACGAGGAGCTCGCAAAGAAGTTCAACAAGGCGATCTTCCCGGGCACACAGGGCGGTCCGCTGATGCATGTCATCGCAGGCAAGGCTGTCTGCTTCGGCGAGGCACTCAAGCCGGAGTTCAAGGCATATGCAAAGCAGATTGTCGAGAACGCACAGGCACTTGCAAAGGGTCTGCTCGCACACGGCTTCGATCTCGTTTCCGGCGGCACGGATAACCACCTGATGCTCGTTGACCTCCGTCCGGTTCACATCACCGGCAAGGAGATGGAGCACCGTCTCGATGAGGTCTATATCACCGTCAACAAGAACGCGATCCCGAACGATCCGGAGAAGCCGATGGTCACCAGCGGCATCCGTGTCGGTACGCCGGCAGTCACCACCCGCGGCCTTGTCGCCGAGGATATGGAGAAGATCGCCGAGTTCATGTATCTGACTGCAACCCAGTTCGATACTAAGGCGGACGAGATTCGCGAGGGCGTGAGCGCACTCTGCGCAAAGTACCCGCTCTACGAGTAAGATGATAAAAGCTAAGCAGGACAATTCATTGTCCTGCTTCAGTCTAAAGTGTCTCCGACGGATCTATAATGGGGGCTTCTCGCCCCCAAACCCCTCGCTGGGGATATGATCCCCAGACCCCATTTTTGATAAGAGCGGGAAATTTGTCAAATCGTCGCTGTCATGCGCGACCTGCAATTTCTTCTTTTTCCATAAAACGGGATTCCAAAGGGATAGTATCCCTTTGGCGGGTTTGGGCGGAGCCCAATTAAAATAATCGCGAAGCGATACCTATTTACACAGCGAAGCAGGACAATTCGATTGTCCTGCTTTTGGCGTGTATCAGAAAAATCAGGAGTTGAACATCATGGATTTCAATGTCATGCACATTCTGCTTGACTGCGGCATTATTCTGCTTGCGACCAAGGCGATCGGCATGGTCACGCGCAAGATCGGTCTGCCGCAGGTTGTCGGCATGATCATCGCCGGTCTGCTGATCGGTCCGGCGCTGTTTCGCGGCACGGGCTTTGCGGGGCTCATCCACCCGACTGAGGTCGAAATGGATGTCCTCAAGAGCTTCTCGCAGATCGGCGTTGTGTTTATCCTTTTCTCGAGCGGTCTGGAAACCGATTTCCGCGAGATGAAGCGCAGCGGCGCGGCGGCGACCTGTATCGCGCTTGCCGGTGTCTTAATCCCGATTCTGTTCGGCACATTTGTTGCGCTGATGTTCATGGGCGGACTTTCGGCAGCGCATGACAATGCAAAGCTGATGAATGCGCTGTTTATCGGCTGCATCCTCTCCGCAACGAGCGTCGGCATCACGGTCGAGACGCTGCGTGAGCTCGGCAAACTGAAAACAAAGATCGGCACCACCGTGCTGAGCGCCGCGATCATTGATGACGTCATCGGCATTGTTGCGCTGAGCATCATCACGGGTCTCGGCGGCGAGGGCAGCATCTGGATGACGCTGCTCCGTGTCGCGGGATTCTTCGTGTTCACGGTTGTTGTGGGATATCTGCTGCGCCGTGCGTTCAAGTTCATGGTCAAGATTTACCCGCACAAGCGCCGGACGAGCATCTTTGCATTTGCCGCGTGCTTCTTCTTCGCCTATGCCGCAGAGGAGTTCTTCGGCATCGCGGCGATCACGGGCGCCTATATGGCGGGTCTGATGCTGAGCGGTCTCGGCGACAGCCAGTTCGTGGACAGAAAGGTTATCGTCAGCAGCTACATGTTCTTTACGCCGATGTTCTTTGCGTATATCGGCATCAGCGCAGATTTCAGCGCATTTCACTGGTCGAGCATGCTGTTCGTGGTATCGTTTGTCGCAGCGGGCATCATCGGCAAGATCATCGGATGCGGAGCGGCAGCGCGCTGCTTCAAATATGACAAGCGCGAGTCACTTGCGGCTGGCTTCGGCATGATCGCACGCGGCGAGGTCGCACTCGCGGTCTATGCAACGGGCTCTGTCCTGATTGCCCCGCAGGGCGGCATTGATCCGCTTGTCGCAACGATCTTCCTGATCATCACCAGCTCGATTCTCTGCCCGATCCTCTTAAAGCTCGTGTTCCGCGGACATCAGGATCCGGAGCTTGCCGCGGCGACCGCGCACAATGTCACGATTTCTTCGGAAGCGCTGGAGAATGTCCACCACAACATCGACAGCGACGAAAACTGACCGGCTCAGAACAGCGGCTCCGTGATCTTGTAATCGCCGTAAACGGAGAATGTGCCGGGCACCGGTGCATAGATGCAGTCGCGGAGCTGATAGCCGTTTTTGAGTTTGATTGTCACGAGCCGCAGGTCTTTGGTCCAGAATTCCATTGCCTGCTGATAGACCTCGTCGCTTTCCGCTTTGACGGTGCCGTCCTCGAACCAGATCCGGTCGGTCTCGCCGAATTCGTTGATATACGCCTCATAATAGGAGTGCGCCACGCCGATCTCGCCGATATCCTCGCCGAGCTTGACGAATTTCTCAAAGAATGCGGAAAGCCTGTCGCGGTCGGTGACGGTTTCGAGCAGCTTGCCGTCCTGATCTTTGATCTCGAGCGCTTCGATATCCTCCGCGTAGCCGATGCCGTAGGAGGCGCACACTGCCCAGATCGAGGTCTGGTCATCGAGATACTGAAAACCCGAGAGTTCATAGGCGCTGATGCTGTCTGCCTGCTCGAGCAGCACGATTGCGTTGTTTTTGCCTGCATCGGCGAGCGGCTTGCAGGCATAGAGCGGACAGGTTACCGTGCCGTTCTCGGAGGGAAAGCTCAGTTCGCCGAGTTCCTCGCCGCAGAGCTCGCGTGAGATTCCTGCAGTCTCCGGCAGATACGCCTGCACGGTTTCGAGGTCGCATTTTGCATAGTACGCGCCGTCGAATGAGAGCGTGTCATAGGCGGATTGCATCGCTGCTTTTGTCACCTGACTGCCGATGCGATGCCAGATAAACAGCCAGATTCCGGCAAGCAGCAGGAACACCGCGACAATGATCAGAATGACTGCGTGTTTTTTCAGAAATGCTTTCATACAGATACTCCTTGTTAGCAAACTACTCCCTCTATTATACCTGATTCTGCCCCGTGCGTCAAGCACAAGAAAGGAGCACACCCATGAAGCTGATTTTGGCATCCGGTTCGCCGCGCAGAAAGGAACTGCTCGGCAAGCTGAACATCCCGTTTGAAGTGATCGTCTCGGAATGTGACGAGACGCTGCCGGAGGGCATTCCGGCGGATGCAGCCGCAGAGCTGCTCGCTGTCCGGAAGGCGGCAGCGGTCGCAAAGGAGCATCCCGATGCGGTTGTGATCGGTGCAGATACAACCGTCCTGCTCGATGATGAAATTCTCGGCAAGCCCGCGGATGAAGCCGACTGCAAACGGATGCTCCGCGCGCTCTCCGGCAGGATGCACAAGGTCGTGACAGGCGTCGCGATCTTCTGGGACGGGCATTCCGCGAGTTTTTCCGATGAGACCGGCGTGCAGTTCTATCCGCTCTCAAATGCGGAGATCGACGCCTATGCAGCCTCCGCTGAGCCCTATGACAAAGCCGGCGCCTACGGCATTCAGGGACAGGGCGCGCTGCTTGTCGCAGGCATCCACGGCGATTATTACAATGTTGTCGGTCTGCCGGTTGCGCGGCTTGCGCGGCAGCTCCGCGATTTCAACCTGATCTGAGAGGGGAGACCGTACATGCTGAAATTCCTCGGCCGCGGCTCCGCGTTTACGAAGTCGCAGAACAGCGCATGCTTCACGGACGGCGATGCGCTTGTCCTGATTGACTGCGCGATGTCCGCCTTTCATGTCCTGCTGGAACAAGGTATCAAGCAGAAGCAGATTTATGTCCTCGTGACGCACACGCACGGCGACCATGTCGGCGGCATTCCGATGCTGATTCACTGTGCGCGGTATGTGAGCGGTGCGCATGTCACGGTGATTGCCCCGTCGCAGGAAGTCGCGGAGGATCTCGATTATCTGATCCGGCGGCTTGACGGCTGCGATCAAAGCGCGTATACGATCATCACAGCAGATGCAGCGAACCTGCCGTGGCTGATCGGGACGGTGCCGGTGCGGCATGCCGAAACGCTTGCAGGGCGCTGTTTCGGCTACCGTCTGCGCATCGGCGGCACAGATGTCCTTTACACCGGCGATACGGCGGAGCTAGAGCCGTTTCTGCCGTATCTGCATGCCGGTGCGTATCTCTACACCGAAGCCGCGTGCTTTGACAGCGGCGTGCATCTTTATATTGACAGGGTGCTCCCGACGCTCAAGCGTCTGTGCGCGGAGGGCGTGCATGTCTATCTGATGCACATGGACGATGAAGCGCAGATGGCGGAAAAGATCAGCGGCACCGCGATTGAATTTGCACCGCTTGTCTGAACTGCATATATGCAGCAATCTCTTGTTACGCTAAGGTGTTTCATTCTCTTTTATCATGAAAATGGGGTCTGGGGTCAATGACCCCGGCAGGGGCTTGGGGCACAGTTTGCACAGCAACACTGTAAGTCCCCATTACAACTCCATCGGAGATACCTCTATACAAAACCGCACAGGGCGAAGTGCCTTGTGCGGTTTTGATTATGTGTCATCATCGGGGGTATACTCAAAGAGATCGGCAGGCTGACAGTCCAGTGCGCGGCAGATGGCGTTCATCGTTTCAAATTTGATGCCCTTCATCTTGCCGGTTTTGAGGTTCGAGAGGTTGACGTTTGTCATGCCGACGGTCTCCGCCAGCGCGTTGAGCGACATTTTCCGGTCTGCCATCATGCGGTCAAGTCTGATGATAATTGCCATGTCGCCCTCCTTACGCAATGAGATCATTTTCTTCCTGCAGACTGACGCCGCGGTCGAATACATTTCCGATCATAAGAATCGCAAACCCGATGATCAGCATATAGAGCGATTCCATGTGCGGAGGACTCAGGGTGTAGTTATACTTTGCCATTTTCATGATAGATTCAAACAGCCCTGGCACGATCGCCAGCGAGAACTGCAGGATCGCGATTGCTTTGATTCGTTTTGCATTGCTTCTGGTAAACGGCGTGTGCTCCTTGCAGCTCGCTGCAATGACCAGCACGAGTACAAGCATTGCAGTCAGAATTGCAGAATAAATAAGCCCTTTTGCTTCATATATGACTGCGCTGTATTTCAGGTCAATGTTTCCGTTTTTGTCCTGCAAAATATAATCATTCGGGCTTACAAATTCGAGAAACTCGCCGTTTCGGCAGAGCTGCCAGACCTTCGGCGCTTTTTCATCTTCGGCATTCACGGGCTGCTGGAACCGAAGCTCATAGCTGTCCTGATCTTTGATGATGGCTGTGAAAAAATCTTTGGTGTGAAAACCGAGCAGCGCAATGAAGATATATGCAATGAGGATACTGAGCAAATGCTTCGGGCGGCGCCTGGGTTTTCTTGCTGCGATTGTCTGCTCCATATTTGTCACCTCTTTACGCAATGTGGTCCATGTCATCCTGCAGGGCGTTGCCGTAGACAAAGACCTCCGAGAAAATACCGATCATAATGCCGACGAACGCAATCAGGAGAGCGCCCGGGTCGGTCAGGCGGAATGCAAAATTCGTGCCGCCGCTGCGCATGCCTGCCGCAATGCTTTCTACAGCCTGCGATACATAGCCGCTGCACATCACAACGATTGCGAGCACGCGCAGCTTTGTGATCACCGGCTTAGCAAAGGGCTTGCCGCTTTTCCGGATGTCGGTAAAGAGCAGTCCGGTCAGCAGGGCAATGACGGCGATAAATGCATCTTTGCAGGCATGGCCGGGTTCATGTGTCACCAGCCGGATGACTGTCATAACGGCAAAGACGCCCGAGAGAATCTGTGTGATGAGGACGTCTGTACGGATGCGTTTGTTGAGTGCTTCGATATCGGGATTCTTCATGATTCTTACCTCCAGTCATAGATTGCGGGTTTGTGTGTCTCTATCAGCTGATGATTGCATTATAGCACAAGAATTAAAGAAAGTCAATAGATAATTAAAGAAACTCTTTAATAATTTATAGAAATTACAAGTCGGGCAGATTATGCCAGCCTCCCTTTGTGCAGGATGCACAGAGCTTTGCACAGCGGAGCGGGGGAAAACTACTTGACAGAACGCGGAAAATCCTGTAAAATAGTATATGTGGAAATTTGCGCAGGAAAAGGAGGTGGCTGAAATGCCGGAGACCGCAGCAGCATTGCGCATGGATCACAGCAGGATACAGTCGCCGATCATTTCTGCGATGGCGCCGCCCTGAATACGCATCTGCCGGAGCAATCTGGTTCCGCGGATGAAACCGCCCGACCGGCGATGCTTTGCAATATGCGGCGCGATTCCGAGCGCTGAACCCGCAACTGAATGAATTACCCCGAAGAAAGGATTTTTATAAATGATTTTACTTGACGATATTAAGAATGAACTCGTCAATGCCCGACCGGAGGTCAAGGAGCTTGGCGAGGTGCTGCAGATCGAGCGCGCAAAGGCGGATCTCGGCGACCTGCGTATTCAGATGGAATATGACGGCTTCTGGGATGACCATGAGAAGGCGCAGAAGATCACGCAGAAGTGCAACACGCTCGAGCGCAAGATCGAGAACTTTGAGAAGCTGCAGTCTCTGCTTGAGGATACCATCGAGCTGATCGACCTCTCGCTCGAGGAGGGCGACGATTCCTCGAATGAGGAGATTCTCGCGGATGCCGAGGCATTCAAGCAGCAGCTCGAGAAAGAAAAACTCAAGTCTCTGCTGACCGGTGAATATGACAACTCCAATGCGATTGTGACGCTGCACGCAGGCGCAGGCGGCACCGAGGCGCAGGATTGGTCGCAGATGCTTTACAGAATGTACAACAAGTATGCGGATACCCACGGATTCAAGGTTGATCTGCTCGACTGGCTCGACGGCGATGAAGCGGGCATCAAGTCCGCATCGTTCATGGTCATGGGCGAGAATGCTTACGGTTTCCTGAAATCCGAGGCAGGCGTACACCGTCTGGTGCGCGTTTCGCCGTTTGATGCATCCGGCAGACGCCACACATCGTTTGCCGCGGTTGAGGTCATGCCGGAGCTCGCAGATGATGTCGAGGTCGAGATTCGCCCCGAGGACATCGAAATGCAGGTGTACCGTTCCAGCGGCGCCGGCGGTCAGCACATCAACAAGACAAGTTCTGCGGTTCGTTTGAAGCATATCCCGACGGGCATCGTGGTTTCCTGCCAGACACAGCGTTCGCAGTTCCAGAACAAGGATTACTGTATGAAGATGCTGCGTGCAAAGCTTGTTGAGATTCAGGAGCGCGAGCATCTGGAAAAGATTTCGGATATCAAGGGCGACCAGCTCAAGATTGAGTGGGGCAGCCAGATTCGCTCCTATGTGTTCATGCCGTATACACTTGTCAAGGATGTCCGCACGGGCTGTGAGACGGGCAATGTGCAGGCGGTTATGGACGGCGACCTCGATGCGTTCATCAATGCGTATCTGAAGGCGCTCTCGCACGGCACCCTGAAAGCCGGCACCGCCGCCACCGAGGAGTAAGTTAGAGGTATCTCCGATGGATTTGGAATGAGGGCTCCGCCCTCAAACTCCCGCTGGGGATATTATCCCCAGACCCCATGTTTATGTGTGGATGAAAGTAAGCTGCTCCTGTTTTCGTAAATGGGAGCGGCTTTCTTACATGTGCTCATCCAAGACGAAAGTTTTGATCAAACTTTTTCAAAAGTTTGCGGGTCAAGGGCAGAGCCCTTGTCGCTCGTCGCAACGAGCGAAACTCCTTAGCGTAGTAAGAGCTCGGGGGGCTTGGGCGCCTGCGATAGAGGCGCTATCAGTATCTCCGATGGATCAATAATGGGGGCTGCTCGCCCCCAAACCCCTCGCTGGGGATATTATCCCCAGACCCCGTTTTTATATTGTAATAAAATGAAGCCGCTCCCATTCACGCAAATAGGAGCGGCTTTCTCATATCTATACATAAAAGCGGGATTCTTAAGGGCTAATAGCCCTTAAGCGGGGTTTGGGGCAGCGCCCCATTATAAATCCATCGGAGATACATCTAAAAATTCAGCGGAGATACCGCTATAAAACACTTGCATTTTCGGGCGGGATGTGGTATAATGAAATGGTATGTGCCAAAATACGGGAGCAATCCGGAACAGGGGGCAGAAATGAAGAAACAATATCTCGAAATCGGCAAGATTGTCAACACACACGGTCTGGGCGGCATGGTCAAGGTCATGCCGTGGTGCGACAGCGCAGAGTTCCTGAGCGAATTTGAAACGCTTTACCGCGGCAGAGATCACATCCCGATGGAGGTCGAGCGCGCTGCAGTCCAGAAGAACATGGTGCTGATGAAATTTGCCGGTGTGGATACGCCCGAGGCGGCAAACGCACTGCGCAATGCGGTGCTTTATATGGACCGCAACGATGTCGAGCTTGATGATGACACCTATTTCATTCAGGATTTACAGGGCATGCGCGTGGTCGATGCGGACAACGGCACCGAATACGGCAAGCTGCATGATGTTCTGCAGACCGGCGCGAACGATGTCTACGAGGTCGAATCGCCGGAGGGAAAGATGCTGCTCGTGCCGGTGATTCCGGACGTTGTGCTGCATGTCGATTTTGAAACGGATACGATCACGATCCGGCCGCTGAAGGGACTGTTTGACGATGCAGATTGAGATCGCAACACTTTTTCCGGAGATGTGCGAAGCGGTGCTCTCCGAGAGCATCATCGGCAGAGCACG
This sequence comes from Oscillospiraceae bacterium, assembly GCA_017523995.1. The sequence goes on from JAFWUX010000134.1 coordinate 11,796, forward strand.
CGCAAAGGGCGCAATCACGGTCAACTGCCACCAGATCCGCGCCTATACAAAGGATAAGCACAACCGCGTCGATGATTCGCCGTTCGGCGGCGGCATGGGCATGGTGATGCAGGCGCAGCCGATCTACGATTGCTGGCAGGCGGTGCGGGCGCAGTCTGAACTGCCGATGCACACGATCTATCTTTCGCCGAAGGGCAATGTCCTGACGCAGCAGCGCGTGCGCGAGCTGGCGGAGATGCCGCGGCTGTTTCTGCTCTGCGGACACTACGAGGGCATTGACCAGCGCGTGATTGACCGCATTGTCGATGAAGAAATCTCGATCGGGGATTATGTGGTGACAGGCGGCGAGCTGCCCGCACTCGTGCTGACGGACGCCGTTGCGCGCATGTGCGAGAACGTTCTGCCCGCGCCGGATGCCTATGAGGAGGAGAGCCATTATAACGGGCTTCTGGAATACCCGCAGTATACCAGACCGGAAATCTGGGAGGGCGAAGGCGTACCGCAGGTTTTGCTCAGCGGACATCACAAAAACATTGCACAATGGAGAGCCGAACAAAGCCTTGAAATTACCCGAAACCGGCGTCCGGACCTTTGGGCAAAATGGTCAGCGGAGCATAGTTGAATCGACCTTTGGCACTTTCAACAAATTGTTTTGTTGAAAACTGTTCACACCACCAATGGTTTTCAACAAAATATTTTCGTGAAAATAACCAAACGGAGCGAGATTCCATTCCCTCGAATGTAGCATAGGGGAGAAATTTGAGAGTATACATGGTTTTTGTGTAGAAAAGAGATTGACGAACCTATAAAAAATCAGTATAATGATAGCGTGGTTCCGTAAATGTCAAAAGCAAACGGGATTTGAAACAAATTTTCTGTGTTATACATGCTGTATAATCGAGAAGGGTGAAAGATAAGGACTGCACGGCTGGTCAGGCAGCACGGCAGACAGCATGCAGCACAGACGGTCAATCTGCTTTTGAAGTTGCGAATTTTTTTCCGTGTGTGACGGAGCGATACGGAGCACATTTCCGATTGTCCGCAAATTGGGTCTTATTGAAATCATAAAGGAGAGAAAGTATATGTGTATTAAAGATGTCATGGTTCAGAATCAGGTCGGCCTGCATGCCCGCCCGGCTACATTCTTTATCCAGAAGGCAAACGAGTTCCGCTCTGCAATCTGGATCGAGAAGGAGGAGCGCCGCGTGAATGCAAAGTCGCTGCTGGGTATCCTTTCGCTGGGTATCGTCGGCGGTACCGCGATCCGCATCATTGCTGACGGCACTGATGAGGAGCAGGCGGTTGCATCTCTGGTTGAACTCGTTGACAGCGGTTTCAGCGACGAAAGCCGCTAAGCACAACCAACCCGATATATAACGCAGAGACATCAAGGCTCTGCACTTTGGCAGCGTTCCTGACTTCAGCTGCACCGAATTAGAATGGACAGAAGGGGCGTTTCTCAGCGAAGCGCCCCCTTTTTTATACTTCTCTCTTTCCCGCGGTGACGCTTTACCATGACAGCATCTGCGCGGTTTACGCTGCGGCGGCCGCGAGTGATGCGGTCTGCGCATACATATTTTCGGCGAATATGCCGTAGCCTCTGGTCGGATCACGCAGAAAGACATGCGTGACTGCGCCGATCAGACGGCCGTTCTGCAGAATCGGGCTGCCGCTCATGCCCTGCACAATGCCGCCCGCACGTTCGAGCAGCGCAGGGTCCGTGACATGGATCACAAGGTTCCGGAGTGCAGCATCCTCGCCGCGAATCTCCTCGATCTCGACGCTGTAAGCCTGCGGCGATGTGCCGTCCAGCGTTGTATAGATGAGGGCGTCTCCGCGTGAGATATCCTGCCGGAAACCGAGCGGTACGGCGATCTGTTTCTGCGGAAGGCTGCTGAGCGTTCCGAAGATGCCGCATGCCGTGTTTGCAGTGAGCGTCCCGATGCTTTCCCCGATGTCGAATCTGCCGAGCAGCTCACCGGGCTTTCCCGCGCTGCCGGAGATGATATCGCGCACGGAAACTGCGATGACGTCGCCTGAAGCGAGCGGAATCTGCCCGCCGGTGTCCGCATCGCAGACAGCGTGTCCGAGCCCTGCAAACGCGATCTGACCGGCTGCACTGCGCGTATAATAGGTCACGGTGCCGATGCCTGCCGTGCTGTCTCGGACCCACATGCCGGTCTGCCAGCGCTGTGCGTCCGGCGCATAGAGCGGCTGCACGGAGACCGTTTTCAGCAGATCACCGCGCCGGAGCGTGACGGAAACAGGTTCGCCGCCGGAATCCGCGACCGCCTGCTGAATCTCCGCGTTGCTCCCGATGCGTCTGCCGTTGACTGCCTCGATGATATCGCCTGTCCGGATGCCGGCATCTGCCGCAGGCGAGCGGCTGCCTTCCGGCGCGCGCACCTCGTTCAGCGAGATGACCATGACACCTGCCATCAGCATCCGGATGCCGAACGGCTCGCCGCCGATATAGACATTTGCAGGACCGAGCGTGGTCAGCGAAACCGTCTTGACGGGAAACATCCCGAAAAGCCGCAGCTCCGCCTCCTGCGCCTGCGGAACAGAGGGCGACCGATGCGAAAAGGTCACCGGCAGCACTGTTTCAACCGAAAGCGGACGGTCAGCGTCCGTGTAAAAATGATCCGGCAGCCTGTGTGCATAAAACTGCACCGCACCGCAGAGACTCATCAGGAGTGCGGCAGCGCTTGCGGCGATCCGCCGGAGACCGGATCGTGTTTTGCGAAAAATCATTTGCGTCCTTCCTCTCTGCGGAATCTGAATGTTGAGCTTTGCGTTCCGCACAGAATCATTATGCGCAGAAATCGAACAGGCACACCTCAAAATTGCAGTCAGTTTTTTTTCCGGAAGATGCATTGGCACCGGAAGGAAACGGAGGAAGTCTATGGAAAAATACAGAATGACGACCGTCGGCGCACTGCTGAAGGCGCTGTGTGCGGATCTGCAGCACCCGCTTGCTGCCGATGATGCATGGTGCATGTACTGCGCCGGAACAGATGCCTATGCACCCGATACGCCCTGTTATCCGGCGGATTATCCGCGCTTTGATGAGGGCGGCTTTGCACATCTGCCTGCGGATGCGCTGCAGCACGGCATGACGGCGTATCTTTCGGATGAGCTGCTCTGCGATGTTGCATCGGAGATGCTCGACCGGCACAACAATGCCGATCCGGAGATGCTGACCGCCGCCCTGAACTACTACCTCGAAAACGATGCGTTCCCGCCGCAGCAGGGCAAAACGCTGCATCAGCTCGATCAGATCCTGCAGGGATATCAGTGGGGACGCGGCTTTCAGGTGCCGCGCGGAATCCTTGCGGAGCCTGCCTGCGATCTCTCGCTCGCGCTGGAGCTCTTTTACCGCGCCGGCGGATATGATTTCCTCAAAGAGGATCGCCGCGCGCTGAATTCGGAGGCGCTGGTCTTCCTCAGTACTTTATATGCCCAGATCAAATCCGGAAAATACCGTCGTTCCATGCGGCATTATGCGATTCCGCTGACGAATATCCAGCGCTACAAGCTCGAGCGGATGCAGGTGCCTGCGGTCTTTCTGACCGACCTCTGAACCGCAGACCGGTGCAGCAAAAGTCGGGCGGGGCTTCTGATTTTGTGCTATACTGAAACCACAGCAGAGAGAGGAGCGTGAGGCGCATGAACAGCCTGTCGGACGGCATCCGGAATGCGATTGCATATATTGAGGCGAACCTGACCGAACCGGTGCGGATCGAGGATATCGCCGCAAAAGCGTATGTTTCGCCGTATTATTTTCAGCGGATGTTTCATGCACTCTGCGGCATTCCTGTCGGGGTGTATATCCGCTGCCGCAGACTTTCCGCCGCCGCGCAGGAGCTTGCGCAATCAGGGGCGCGTGTGCTGGATATCGCACTGAAATACGGCTATGAATCGCAGGACAGCTTTTCCAGAGCGTTTCAGCGCTTTCACGGTGTATCTCCCGCTGCTGCCAAGGAATGCGGCGTGCATCTCAAGGCATTTGCACCGCTGCAGATCAAAATCACATTGGAAGGCGGTTCAGTTATGGAATACAAAATTGTAGAAAAAGCAGCGTTTACGGTTCTCGGCAAGAGCAGATCGTTCTCCTATGAGACATCGTATCAGGAAATCCCGAAGTACTGGGCGGAATATATGCAGACGCCGGATGTAAAGATCGTCTGCGGGATGTACGGCATCTGCATGGGCAAGGATGCGGTGGGATTTGAGTATGTGATCGCGGATGATTACTGCCCGATGCGTGAGATTCCGGCGGGATTCTTCACGCGGACGATTCCGGTGAAGAAGGTATCTCCGGCGGAGTGAGAAGTGAATAAACGGGAGCCGCTCCAGTCAAACGCGATTGGGGCGGCTTTCAGTTTTTCGCTTTTCTCTTTTCATTATGCTCTATTCACTTGCGGTTGGCACTGCCGACCGCAGTCCATTTGACTTACGGTCCCGCATCTGCTATAATAACCACAGGGACAACATCACAAAGGGGCTGAGAATTTGAATCCGAAACAGATTTTACTCGTCGATGATGACACCGCACTGTCCGCGATCATCAAACAGATGCTCGAGGGCTGCGGCTACGCGGTCACGCACGCGGAGACCGCAGAGCAGGCATATGATCTGCTCGCAAAACAGCGGTTCCATCTGCTGCTGCTTGATATCAACCTGCCGGATGCAACCGGCTTTGAAATCTGCAAAACACTGCGGCAGGCATCCAGCGTGCCGGTGATCTTTGCGAGCGCGCGCACCGCCGAGGATGACCGCATCCGCGGGCTGGAAATCGGCGGCGATGACTATCTCCCGAAGCCCTATTCGCTCAAGGAGCTGCTCGCCCGTGTCCGTGCCCTGATGCGCCGCACCTACGGCTTTTCCGAGCAGCAGGATGAAATCAGCTTCGGGGATGTGACCGTCCGGCAGGCATCGCGCACCGTGACAAAGGGCGGAACCCCCGTCAATCTGGCACAGCGCGAATTCGATCTGCTGCTCTATCTTTGTCAGCACCGGAATACCGCAATCGAAAAGGAAAAGCTGCTCTCGGAGGTCTGGGGCGCATTCTCGGCGGTCGAGCCTTCGACGCTTGCGGTGCATATCCGCTGGCTGCGCGAAAAGCTCGAGGACGATCCGGCGAATCCGCGGTATATCAAGACCGTCTGGCGGCTCGGCTACATGCTGGAGGCGGATACATGAAAAAGCTGATTCTGCTTGCTTTGACCGCTGCACTCCTGCTGATTGCCGCCGCGTTTCTGCTGCGTGCGCCGGAGCAAAATACAGAACATGGTGAAATGCTCGTTGCGCTCAATGAGATCGAACAGCTTGCAGGGCGCGGCGATTCTGCGCTCGCTGCGGAGAAAGCCGCCGCGCTCCGGGAGCAGATGCAGCAGCAGGATCCGGCAGTGCAGCAGGATTGCCGGATTCCGCTGATGTGCGGTATCTGCCTGCTGTTTCTCGGCGGCGTGACAGGCTATTGCTGCCTTGCGGTGCTGCGTCCGTTTGAAAAGCTCTCGCATTTTGCCGATGAGATCGCCTCGGGCAATTTTGATCTGCCGCTCAAATATGAACGCTCCAATTACTTCGGCAAATTCACATGGGGATTTGACCGCATGCGCTGCGAGATCAGCAATGCGCGCGCACGCGAAAAGGCTGCGATTGAGAACAACAAAACCGTGATTGCCTCGCTCTCGCATGATATCAAGACGCCGGTCGCTTCTGTCCGTGCCTATGCAGAGGCGCTTGACATGGGCATGGCGCAGAATGCCGCACAGCGTGCGGAATATCTGAATATGATGATGCAGAAATGCGATGAAATCACAAAGCTCACGGATGATATGCTGCTGCATGCGCTCTCCGATCTCGGGAGACTGCGGATGCAGCCGGAGACATTTGATCTCAGTGCGCTGACTGCGGAGACGGTTCGTTCGCTTTTCGCAGGGCTTTCGGATATCCGCTTTACAAAGCCGCTCTTTCCTGCGGATGTCTGTGCCGATCCGATGCGGATTGCGCAGGTGCTCGAGAATCTGATTCACAATGCGCGCAAATACGCGAAATCCGATGTCGATATCACGATCACGCGGGATGCGGATTTTATCCTGCTGCATGTCCGCGATTACGGCGGCGGCATTCCCGATGCGGATCTGCCGTTTATCTGCGATCAGTTCTACCGCGGCAGCAACACCGGAACGGAATCCGGCGCAGGGCTCGGGCTGTATATCGTGAAATTTGTCGCGGAGCAGTCCGGCGGCAGCGTTACGCTTGAAAATCACGAAAACGGGCTGGAAGTGACCGTTGCGCTGCCCTGTGCAGAAGAGAATCACTGATTGCCCTGCAATGACAACAGCCGCACAGTGCGTCAGTCCCACTGTACGGCTGGAGATTTATCGTATGACACGCAATGCGCTGAATGTGTGATGGGGTGGGCTTATGCCTGCCCTAATATTCCATTTTGCCTTGCTTTGTTATATTTCCTTGCTCATCAAACTCAACGTACTCTTGTTGATCCCAATCATTAATCCTATCAATTTTTCCATTTTCATACCATACATAACTTTTTCCTACACACCTGTTATTCTTATTAACTATATAGTTCATAACCTTACCCGATTTATAGAAGTGAACTTCTACTCCGTCTTCCAAACCATCTTTAATATGCATATAATACCACAAGTCCGGTTTGCCATAAAATAATTGAAATAACACGCCGCTGAACCGTTTGCTAAAATCAGGATTGCGCCAATTATCACGATAGCACAAATATGTTAGGCGGTTCATGATGCATTCTGTAATATCAACCTCATCCCAATTTGTTCCGTGTTCGAATACATAATCCTGTGATAAGATCGTTATCACTTTATTTTCAAGCAAATAGTCAAGGGAAAATTTACCCGGATCAATCGGTTCCATATATTCTCAGACCTCCTCCAAAAGTATTATGGCTCACAATTTGCCTTGCTTTGTTATATTTCCTTGCTCATTAAACTCAACGTACTCTCGTTGATCCCAATCATTAATCGCATCAATTTTTCCATTTTCATACCATACATAATTTTTTCCTACTAACCTACCATTATTCAAAACTCTATAATTTAAGACCTTACCCGATTTATAGAAGTGAACTTCTATTCCGTCTCTCAAACCATCTTTAAGATGCATATAATACCACAGGTTCAGATCATCCCATTTTTCATATAACACGCCGCTGAACCGTTTGCTAAAATCAGGATTGCGCCAATTATCACGATAGCACAAATATGTTAGGCGGTTCATGATGCATTCTGTAATATCAACCTCATCCCAATCTGTTCCGTGCTCGAACACATAATCCTGTGATAAGATCGTTATTACTTTATTTTCAAGTAAGTAGTCAAGGGAAAATTTACTCGGATCAATTGGTTCCATATATTCTCAGACCTCCTTCAAATTGTCCGGAATCGCTGTCACGACCGGAGATTTATCGTATGATGCGGAATGCGCTGAATTTGTCAGTCCGCTTTGCCCTGCTTTGTAATGTTCCCTTGCTCATCAGCCTCGATGCGCCTGTTCTGTTTCCGTCTGCGATCAATATACTTTTTTATCATTCCGTTTTCGTACCATTCATAAAATCTCCCCGTAATGATTCCTTTACAAAAGACACTATAGTAGTGAATCTTACCCGAAGGATAGAACTTAACTTCTACTCCATCCTTTAATCCGTCTTTATAAAAGGCATAAGACATGAGGTTACCGTTATCATATATTTCATATAACAGTCCGGTAAATAATCCTTCCAAATCGCAAACATAGTAGAAATTTGCTTCATCAAACCCGATTTCATCATCTTCCCAATCAATTCCATGTTCAATCACATATTCCATGGATAATATTTTCAGCGTTTTATGTGCAAGCACATGATCTCTGGATAATGGCGTCAAATCCGGCTTTCTATTCTCTTTTTGTTCCTTTGGCATTGGGTTCGGCGGTTTGGGCATTGGTTTTGTTGATTTCGGCTTTATAAACATAATCCTCAGACCTCCTCCACTGTATTTTGCTTCACGCTTTGCCCTGCTTTATAATGTTCCCTTGTTTATCAAACAGGATGCGCTGGTTCTGATCACAGTCAATATATTTTTTTATCCTTCCGTTTTCATACCATTCATAGGATTTTCCTGCCGGTTTTCCTTTCTCATAGACACAATAACTCTGCACGGCACCTGAGGGATAGAACCCGACTTCCGCGCCGTCCTGCAAACCATTATCATAATATGCATAATCCATAAGGGTTCCATCCTGAAAATCCGTGTTAAAAAACGGATAATACTTCATGTCTTTATGATCGTATACTTCATATGCCAGTCCGCTGAAACGAAACCCGTCACGATCGACCGTATAGTATCCGCATTCGTCCCAGTTAAGTTCCGCATCGTCCCAGAATACACCGTGTTCAATCACATAATCACGGGATAAGATCGTTACCGCTTTCTTTTCAAGTAAGCAGTCAAGAGAGAGTTTATTCGGATCAATCGGGTTCATTTTTCTCAGACCTCCTTCATCGTATTTTGCTTCATGGGATGCTTTGTAATGTCTTTGTTTTGATTATATCATATTATTTTGAAAAGTGCAATGGAGCAGCGAAAAAAACGAATGAACCGCCCGGCTCTTAAAGATTTCTTAATCGCAGATGTGGTATACTGACAGTATCATAGCAGAAACAGGGAGGGATACTGTATGAACGAACCGCGCAGATATCAGATTCTGAACCGCGACGCCTGCAAATATCTTGCGATTTTCCTGATGTTCTGGGGACATCTCTTTGGGTGGCGGATCCTCATGAAGCAGCCGGATGTCGGTGTTCCGTATAGCGTGATGCCGCTCTGGATGCGCATTGTCACGCATTTTTCGATTTTCTGTCCGCCGGTGATGTTCTTCTTTGTCGCGGACGGCTACAAGTACACGCGCGACCGCAGAAAATATGCGCTCCGGCTCGGGATCTTCGCGCTGATCACACAGCCTTTTGACTGGCTCGTTTTTCAGCCGGTGTACGGCTGGCATACAACCAATGTCATTTTTACGCTGTTCTTCGGGCTGCTCGGCATCATGGCGTGGGAGAGCAGATGCAAAACATGGCAGCGTGTGCTGCTCGTCGCTTTGTGCTGCAGTCTTTCGCTGCTGCTCTTTTCAGACTGGATGATCTTCGGCGTGCTGTTTATCCTGTTTCTGCATGGCTTCCGTGAAAAACCGAAGGCGAGATTTACGGCGTATCTCTCCCTGACGCTGCTCTGGCTGCTGACGGGCTTCATCGGCGCGGAATTCAACGCAGGCTTCTGGCTCGATAAGGCGCTCGATCTTGCGATGATGCTGCTCGCCTACTTCTGCATGACAACGCTTTACAACGGCAGAAAGGGCAGGCATCCGCAGTTTGCCAAGTGGTTTTTCTACGGCTTCTATCCGGTTCATTATCTCGTGATCCGGATCATCACAATGCTGACATAAAAATTGGAGGAATCAATCATGCAGGAAAAACAGACCATTCTTTCCGCAAAGGGACTCTGCAAGAGCTTTGCTCACAACGGCGGACAGGTTCACATCCTCAGCGGAATGGATCTCGATATCTATCAAGGCGATTTTACCGTCATTATGGGCGCTTCCGGCTCGGGCAAATCGACTTTGCTCTATGCCCTCAGCGGCATGGACCGCGCAACCGCCGGAACTGTCATATATCAGGGGAATGACCTTGTCAAAATGAGCGAGAAGCAGCTGACGGCGCTCCGGCGCAGCGACTTCGGATTCATCTTTCAGCAGATGCATCTTGTCAGCAACCTGACCCTGCGCGAGAATATCACTGTGCCGGGATATCTCAACCGCAAGCGCACCGCCGCGGAAACCGATCAGCGCGCCGATGAACTGCTCGAACAAATGGGGCTTTCCCATATCAAGGATCATCTGCCTGCACAGTGCTCGGGCGGCGAGCAGCAGCGCTGTGCCGTTGCAAGAGCGATCATCCATGAGCCGGAGCTGCTCTTTGCCGATGAGCCGACCGGCGCGCTCAACAAGCGCAATACAACCGAGGTGCTGGACCTGCTGACCGCGCTCAATGCTGCCGGTCAGAGCATCCTGATGGTGACGCATGATGCAAGAGCCGCGCTGCGTGCCTCAAGGATCATCTACATCTCGGACGGCAAGGTGGTCAGTGAACTGACGCTTTCGCCCTATACCGCAGAATCGGAAAAGCATCGCGAGGCGCAGGTCACTGCGTGGCTTGCCGCGTTGGAATGGTGAGGTGCGGCATGCGGAGTATCTTCAAACTGCTTTTTGCCAATCTGCGGCACAAAAAGGGCGCATTTACGGGCATTGTCATCCTCATGGCGATTGTGACGCTTTCCTATACGGTCACGCTGAGCAACAACCGCAATCTGGAGCAGACGGTCGATGAGAGTTTTTCCGAGCAGCAGATCGGCGACTGGGTGTTTCAGCTCGAAGCATCCCCCTCGCAGGAGATCACCGATGTGCTGCAGTCGCATCCGGAGATCACCGGCACACATGAGGAACATTTCATCCGGATCGACGCGCCGGTTCTTGCAGGCGGCAAAGAATCGCTCGACCTGACGGTTCTGCGCTGCGGTCAGAAAACTGACCGGCTCTTCAATGAACAGCTGAACGGACTGACGGATTTTCAGCCGCTCAAACAGGGCGAGACCTATCTTTCCTATAAGCTCGCAAGGCTGGAAGGCTTTGAAATCGGCGATGAAATTCAGATCAAAACGCAAAACGGCTATGACGAGAAATTCACCGTCCGCGGCTATTATCAGGATGTTGTGGACAGCACTGTCGGCACTGCGCTGGTCTCTCAGGCGGATTATGACCGCATCCTTGCAAAATGCGACGGCATTTATGACCTGAACCGGACGGTTTTCAGCGGCATCAAGCTGCATGTCAATGTCAAAGAGGGAACGGATCTGCGCGCACTGGAAAAGACGCTGAAAAAGGAATGCGATCTGTTTCAGAATGCATCTGCAGTCAATACCAAAGAGGAGCTGCGGTATTTGTGCATGATCATTGCCTCGACCGGTACGCGGCTTGTCGCGGTCTTTACGGTTTTGCTGGTGCTCATTGTCATGATCGTGATCGGCAGCAGCATCGGCACGGCGGTCGAAACGGAATATGTCAATCTCGGTGTGCTGAAGGCAGTCGGATTTGGAAAAGGGCATCTTCGCGCCGTCTGGGCAATGCAGTATACGCTTGCGGTGCTGCTCGGTTCCGTCATCGGGCTGCTGCTTGCAATGCCTGTCACAAACCTGATGGGTGCGATGTTCACGCGCCTTTCCAAAATCCTGACAAGCAACCGTCTGGCGCTCGGCAGATGCGCCCTTGCTGCGTTCCTGATTCTGCTGGTGTGCATGGTCTATGTCTTTTTCGCGACGGCAAAGGTCGGGCGGATTTCGCCGGTGCGCGCAATCTCCGGCGGGCACAGCGAGATCTACTTTGACAGCCGCCTGCAAATGCCGATCCGGAAGCGCGGACTGCATTTTCTGGTCGCGCTGCGGCAGTTTACATCGCGGTTCCGGAGCTATTTCGGCAGCATGGTAATTGTTGCGCTGCTGGTGTTCTTCCTCTGCACGGTTATGATCTTCACAGGCGGCATCAACGCCGATCTGTTCATGACGCCGACCGGCGATATCGAGATGAATATGCTCAGCGGCGCACTGACAAAGGAGCATGTGCCGGAAGTGGAAAAAATCTGCAAACGCTGTGATCCCGATGCGGAAATCCTGCTCTGGACGGGCAGATATACCTACGCCGAGGATGAAAAAATCCTGCTGGAAGTGTATAACACGGAGTCGCTGTTTACAAAGCCGCTTGCGGGCAGGCTGCCGGAATATGACAACGAGATCACGGTGACGGAACTGTTTGCGGATAAAGTTCAGAAGCAGATCGGCGATTCGGTGACCGTGCAGTTCGGTGACAAACAGGCGAATTTCATCATCACCGGACTGATTCAGAGCGTACAGCAGATCAGCTGTTCCGGCGTGCTGGAGATCACCGCAGAAGGCGGCAGCCGCCTCGGCATTGATGCGCCGGATATCGGCTATGTGCGGCTCGCGGATCTGTCGCAGAAAACCGCGCTGACAAATGCGCTGAATGATGAAATGTCTGAATATCTCTCGGCAAGAGAATTTGAACCGGGCGCATATATGGCGGATATCATTGAGACGGTCAATCTTGTGATGAAGCTGATCATCTGGGCGGTCTACGGTGTTTCGATCGTGTTTGCGGCGGTTGTCGTGTCGATGATCTGCCGGAGAGTGTTCCTCAGGGAGCGCACCGATCTCGGCATCTTCCGCGCACTGGGATTTTCGGTGCCGTCGCTGCGGCTGCAGTTCGGACTGCGGTTCCTGCTGGTTGCGGTTGCAGGTTCCGTTCTCGGATGCGTCGCCTCGGTGCTGGGCTCGTGCAGGCTGCTCGCGGTTCTGATGCGGATGATCGGCATCTCGCGCTTTGACAGACCTTTGACAGGGGAGCTGTTCCTGCTGCCGACAGTCGCGGTCAGTGCGGCGTTCTTTGTCTGCGCATTCCTCTCATCGCGCCGGATCCGCACCGTTTCCGTCCGCGAACTGGTAACCGAGTGACTGCGGTATCTCCGACGGATTTGAAATGGGACGCTGCCTGTACTCCGCTTTTATATTTGAATAGAGAAAGCTGCCGGAATGTGTGTGAAGCAGATTCCGGCGGTTTTTATCAAGATATGAATTGCGCCTTTTCCATCGTGCACACAGCGCCCGACTGCATTGATCTAAAGCACTCCGGCAAGAAGACCGTTTCACAAAAGATTCTTTCTCTCCGGTTGCTTTTTACGTTATAATATGCTATAATATATGCGGTTGTGTTGTGCTAACTGCGGATGAGGGGAGAGGATCAAAATGATGCAATACACCGGAAAATACTGGAATATCCTGACGCCGTGGGTGAAAAAATCGCTGAAACGGCATCACGGCAGCGCATTTGCTGCGGCAGTCATGCGCGATGCAAAGCCCGTTTACCGTGATCTGCTGAACCGCATGGATGATATCGGCGCGAAAAATCCGATGGCGTCAAATGTCTACATGAGCTTTGTGTTTTTCGCGGTCTACCTTGCCGCAAAGGGAAAGCTCACTGTCGATGATCTGCGCGTGACTGCAAATGATACCGTGCAGGCGCCGATTATGAAGATCATGGGGCTGATGATGAATCTGAACCGCCCTTCCTGCATGAGAAGTATGGATAAAATGATGCATCAGAATGCGGCGTGGCTCGATCAGCATCCGCAGTATAAGGAGAAATCGTGGGACTTCAACTTTGATGCGAAAAAACACCGCGACGGTTTCTATTATCACTTTACGCAGTGCCCGCTGAATAACTTTGCACGGCGCGAAGGGCTGCTCGATGTTCTGCCGGTGATGTGTGATATGGATCATGAAACCGCAAAGCTGATGCATGCAAAGCTGCACCGCGCGCAGACACTTGCCTCTGGCGGCAGCATCTGCGATTACTGGTATGTCGGTGACAAAACCCGAAACCCGAAGTAGCGCGAAAGAGGTATCGCTGCGCGATGATTTAGAATGGGGGCTGCTCGCCCCCAGACCCCATGTTTATGTAGAGATGTGAGAAAGCCGCCCCCATTTACGCGAATCGGAGCGGCTTTTTCATATCAATACATAAAAGCGGGATTCTTAAGGGCTAGTGAACCTTTGGCGGGGTTTGGGGCACAGTTTGCGCAGCAATACTGTAAGACCCCATTACAAATCCGTCGGAGACACCGATAAAAAGATGTATCCGCTGCGCGGATGCTATTTATAAATGGGCGCCTCTATCGCAGGCGCCCAAGCCCCCGAGCTCTTATTACGCTAGGGAGTTTCGCTCTCTGCGGAGAGCGACAAGGGCTCTGCCCTTGACCCGCGAGCTTTTGAAAAAGCTCGACCAAAACTTTTATATTGGCGCTCCGGCAGCGTGTTTTGTATTTAGCTGCGCAATAGAGAACCGCTCCCATTCACGAAAACAGGAGCGACTTCATCCAATCCACACATAAACATGGGGTCTGGGGATAATATCCCCAGCGAGGGGGTTGGGGGCGAGCAGCCCCCATTCCAAATCCGTCGGAGACACCTTATTTCCGCGGCTTCAGGGGCTTTTTCTTTTTGCGGACGGAGAATCCGAATTCGCCGCATTTGCGCCCGAGCGCAAAATATTCGCCGTGTGCGTAGGCGAGAAGACCGCTCTGCTGCAGATTGAGCTTGCCCTTGCTGTCCACATAGCGGCTGTCGGCGGCGGTGCCGATAATCTCCGCGAGGAACATATCATGCGTGCCGAGCGGCAGAATCTGCGTGACGCGGCACGAGAGACTGACCGGCGCTTCATCAAGCACGGGGACACTGCCCTGTTCCGGCATCACAAGATGCAGGCCGCATTTCGCGATTTTATCCGTATCGCGCCCCGACCGCACGCCGCAGAAATCAACCGCTTTGACAAGCGCCGTTGTCGGCAGGTTGATCGCAAATTCGCCGTTTTCCTTGATGATATTGTAGGAGTGGCGCGTCGGGCGCACCGAGATATAGGTCATCGGCGGATGCGTGCAGCAGATGCCTGTCCACGCAACGGTCAGGATATTGGGATGCTCCATTGTGCCGCATGTCACGAGCACGGGCGGCACCGGTGCGAGCATCGCGCCGCCGTTCCAGTAGATTTTTTCCATGTTCTCTCCCTGCGGATGATGCCCGTCTGCAAGGTCTCATGTGATCACAATAAAAATAGTCAGATTGACAATCAACATGCAAACGGATATCAGCTTTATCAGCATACTGTTGTGAAAATACTTGCTGACCAGATACAGATCGCCGCTTCCGGCAAAGGCGCAAAGCACTGCATAGCCTGCGTCGCTCATCAGGAATACTGCGGACAGCACCCAGAAGAACAGCTTACAAAGATTCACCGGCAGCAGCAGATAGATCAGCACAAATATGTATGCAGCCAGCGTTGTCCCGATGATTCCGGCAAGGTTCATCATGATCCATTGCTTCGGGATGCTGTGATCGCTGTTCCGGATGACCGCATCCTCATCCTGAAATGTCACTTTTGTTCCGCCGTGATGCGAGAACCATGTGACATGTTCAACGGATAAACCGACGCACTTTCCGACCGCGAGATGCAGCATCTCATGGATGAAATGCTGCATCATTCCTGAGATCAGCAAAAATAGCGTAATGATCAAAAAGGTTTTCATGATGTTTCCATATCAGCTGCGCGTGATTTCCCATTCGGGATTTCATATGCGTTCCCCGTCAGAGTTCGCACGCGGTGCCTGCAAACTTTGATGCATCGACGCCGAGCCATTTGCAGACGGTCTGCCCGATATCGGAAAAGCCTTCGCGGATGCCGAGATTCTGCGGCTTCACCTGCTTGCCGTACATCAGCACGGGGATGTATTCGCGGGTGTGATCGGTGCCGTGAGCAGCCGGATCGCAGCCGTGGTCGGCGGTGAGGATCAGCAGATCATCGTCGCGGAGCTGCGGCAAAAGTGCGCCGAGCTGCGCATCAAAGACATTGAGCGCTTCGGTGTAGCCTGCGATATCGCGGCGGTGACCGTAGGCGCTGTCAAACTCCACGAGATTGACAAAGCACAGCCCCTCGAAATCGCGCGCGGTGAGCTGCAGCGTTTTGCCCATGCCGTCATCATTGGAAACGGTGCGGCTGCCTTCGGAGATGCCCTGTCCGTTGAAGATATCCGCGATTTTGCCGACGGAGATCACCTTCTGACCGGCTGCCTGAATTGCATCGAGCACTGTCGGGGCAAACGGGGATACCGAATAATCGTGGCGGTTTGCCGTCCGCTTGAAATCGGGATATTCGCCGACAAACGGTCTTGCGATGATCCGCCCGACGGCATATTCGCCCTGCATGATCTCACGCGCCTTTTCGCAGATTTTGTAAAGCTCCGGCACGGGGATCAGGTCCTCATGCGCGGCGATCTGCAGGACGCTGTCGGCAGAGGTGTAGACGATCAGCGCGCCGGTTTCCAGATGCTCTCTGCCGTAATCGCGGATGACCTCTGTGCCGGAATACGGCAGATTGCAGAGGATATCCCTGCCGGTTGCCGCTTTGAGTGCATCGAGCACGGGCTGCGGAAAGCCCTCCGGATAGGTTTTCATCGGGATTGTCGAGATCAGTCCGGCGATCTCCCAGTGTCCGGTGGTGGTATCCTTGCCTGCGGAGCGCTCCGCGCATTTGCCGTATGCGGCGCAGGGCGATTCTGCCGGTGTCCCGACGCCGATGCCGTCGATATTGAACAATCCCATGCGCGCAAGATTCGGCACATGGAGCTTTCCGGAATCATAGCAGCTCCGGATGGTATGCGAGCCCTCGTCCCCGAATCTGCCTGCATCGGGCAGTTCGCCGCATCCGCAGCTGTCCAGTACGATCAAAAATACACGCTTTGCCATAACTACGCCTCCCGTACAATCCCGCTTTCCCGCGGTTCAGTTTTCTCTATTATACCATATTTTTCTCCAAAGCACAACCGGTTTTGAAGTTGGAAATTAGAAATGAGAAAATAGAAATGAGAAATTGCGGTATGCGCTGCGCGCACGGATTTGAAATAGTGAGCAGTGAGCAGAGAGGAGTGAGAAGATGCGGTATCCGCTGCGCGGATGATCTTATAAATGGTCCTTTGTCAGCTATGGAAAATTGGATGCGGGCACTGCCCACAGTAGATTATAAAAAGTGCGATTGATTCACGAACACACGATGAAACCGACAAACACAAAACAGACCTTTCGCAAATTGGAGGCGGGCACTGCCCGCGCAAATTGGATGCAGGCACAGCCAACTTCGATTGATTCATGAACACACAATGAAGATATCAAACACAAAACAGACCTTTAGCAAATTGGATGCGGGCACTACCCGCCACTGCCCGCCGCTGCCCACAGTAGATTATAAAAAGTGCGATTGATTCATGAACACACGATGAAACCGGCAAACACAAAACAGACCTTTAGCAAATTGGAGGCGGGCACTGCCCGCCACTGCCCGCCGCTGCCCACAGTAGATTATAAAAAGTGCGATTGATTCATGAACACAAGATGAAACCCGCATACACAAAACAGACCTTTAGCAAATTGGAGGCGGGCATTGCCCGCCGCTGCACCTAAATGCCGCGGGGTGCATATGATACAGTACAGACAAAACTGTCTGAAATCACATCAGAAAAGAGTGATGATTCATGATGATTGACGCAAGCCTCGGCAGAGCAGCCTGCTGCGGGTTCCCCGGCGGTTTTCCGCAGCCGCCGGTACCGCCGGTTCTGCTGCCGCGCACCGAACCGGATGCAATCCAGATTCAGCTCGCAACTGCGCAGACCGCCCTCGCAAACGGCGCCGCAATCCCGCTGAGCGGTGTCACCCGCGTGATCGGGAACGGGCTCAGTTTCGATGCCGCAAACCACGCCGTCGCGGTCAATGAAGCGGGTGTCTACGCCTTCGACTGGCATGTGCTGGTGCAGAGCGCCGCCGCAGAGGATCCCGTGATCGCGCTGCAGTCGCTCGATGGGCAGAACGTGCTCGGGCTTTCCGGCACGCTTGCCGCAGCTGCCGCAAACGGTACTGTCCTCAGCGGTGCAGCGGTCGCCGCGCTGCCTGCCGGTACCTCGTGGGTGCTGGTGAATGCCTCCGGCGGCGCGATTGATATTCCGGTCGCAGGGACAGCGCCTGCTTCGTTTGCAGCCGTCCTGACCGTTGCCGAAATCTCCGGCTCCGGCAGAAGATAAGGTGTCTCCGCCGGATCTATATTGAGGGCTCTGCTCTCAAACTCCCGCTTTTATGTGCAAATATGACAAAGCCGCTCCGGTTCAGCGTGATGGGAGCGGCTTCGTTTTTCTCTATTCACTCGATTCCGGTTCAGCGGTTTGTTCCGGTGAGTTCCTGCCGGCGGCGGAGCAGCTCATCGGTCAGGTGCTGCAGGATCGCATCCTCATGCGCGGTGATCCAGCGGTCGATCTCCTCCGATTCGGTAATCCATTCTTCCGGATAGTCAAAATCCGCCTGATACTGCGGCGCCTGATAATCATGGATGCCCTTTTGCAGCATCGCGGCAAGCTCTGCAAATCCGCTCTGTTCCAGATAACCGACCGCTGCCTGCACATCCTGCTGCGGGGTCGCCTCGTAAAACGTCCAGACGCCGCTGCGCAGAGATGTCCCGAGCCAGCCGGATACAATCAGAAATGCGTTGACAAACGGCAGTCCGCGGAGCGATGCATCCGCATAAAACTTCCGGAAGAACTCCGCCTGTACCGACACCGCTTCGGTGCTGCTGACAGCGGATTCCAGCATCGAAAACAAGATTTCAAAATCCATATGCTTACCTCAGATCGTCTGCAGAATCATCTCGGCGCAGCGGATGCCGTCCACTGCAGCCGAAACGATGCCGCCTGCATAGCCCGCGCCCTCGCCGCAGGGATATAATCCGTGTACTGTTTCCGCCTCCAGTGTCTCCGGATTGCGCAGAATCCGGACAGGGGAGGAGCTGCGCGTTTCCGGCGCCGTCAGGACGGCATCGGGCTGTACGAATCCGCGGAGCTGCCGTTCCAGCAGCGGAATGCCCTTGCGGAGCGCATCGCAGACGACTTCCGGCAGACAGCTTTCCGGTCTTGCAAAGACTGTCCCCAGCGGATAGCTCGGCTGCACTTCGCCGAACGCCTGCGACTGCTGCCCTTTAAGAAAATCCGCGAGCAGCGTGACCGGTGCTTTGCCTGTCCCGCCGCCTGCGGCATACGCTGCGTGCTCGATTCTGCGCTGCAGTTCGACGCCTGCGAGCACATCCTCCGAGCCGAAATCTGCGGGGGTGATACCGACGAGCAGCGCACTGTTCGCGTTCTCCGCATCACGGGCAAAGCAGCTCATGCCGTTTGTGACAACGGTCTCCGGCTCGGATGCCGCCGCCTGTACCGTGCCGCCCGGACACATGCAGAATGAGTACACGCCGCGCCCCTCCGGTGTATGCGCCGAGACCTTGTAGCTTGCCGCACCGAGCGCCGGATGTCCCGCCGCTTTGCCGTAGCAGAGGCGGTCGATTTCACGCTGTCTGTGCTCAATCCGGACGCCGAGCGAAAACGGCTTTTGCGCCATCGGCAGGCGCATGTCACGGAGCATTGCAAAGATATCGCGCGCGCTGTGCCCGACGGCGAGAATCACATGGTCAGTGCGCAGAGAATGCGTTTCTCCGTTCTGCACATATTCGACCGAGACGATGCTGCCGCCTGCGACGGTCAGTCCCGTGCATTTTGCAGAGAACAGCACCGTGCCGCCCGCCTGCTCAATCCGCCTGCGCAGATTCGGGATGCAGACTGCGAGCCTGTCCGTGCCGATATGCGGCTTTGCCTGCCAGAGAATCTCCTCCGGCGCACCGCAGTCCGCAAAGGTCTGCAAAACCTGCCGGATGCGCGGATCCTTTGTGCCGGTATTGAGCTTGCCGTCCGAGAAGGTGCCCGCGCCGCCCTCGCCGAACTGCACATTGCATTCCGGATCGAGGCTGCCGGTCAGCTGATACTGCCGCACCGACTTCTGCCGCTCCGCAACGCATTTGCCGCGCTCGAGCAGGACAGGCGCCAGCCCTGCCTGTGCAAGTATCCATGCCGCAAAAAGTCCTGCGGGACCTGCACCGATCACAACCGGACGGTGCGGCAGCGCCGCAGATCTGTACTGCGGCATGCAGAACGGCTGTACCTGCTGAATATTTGTATTCTTCGGCAGACGCTTCAGAACCGCTGTGTCATTTGCCGTGCTGACATCCGCCGTCACGATGAAATGCACCTGTTTGCGCGCATCAACGGCGCGGCGGATCAGTTTCAGTGCTTTGATCTCCTGCGGTCTGATGTGCAGCGCTTTTGCCGCCTGCGCCCGCAGCATCTCCTCTGTATAATCCAGCGGCAGCGGGAGATTCGGAATCCGCAGCATGTGTCACACCTCCTGTATCAGAACGGGCAGCACAGATTGCGCCGTGCTGCCCCGTCAATATTATGCGCCGGCATATCCGGCTTCGTATTCGCTTCGCAGCATCGAAAAATAATGTCTGCCGATGTATGCACCGTCCATGTAAAAGTAATCGCGCAGCGTGCCCTCAAAGGTAAAGCCGCATTTTTCGATCACCCGCCGTGACGGCTGATTGATCGTCTTTGTGCAGATTTGTACCTTGTGCAGGTTCATCTGCTCAAAGCCGAACCGGATCACTGCCTTGGTCGCTTCGGTCGCATAGCCGCGGCACTGGAACGCAGCGCCGATGCAGTATTCGATCTCCGCGAAGTGGTTTTTGCTGTCCACAAGGAAATAGGCAATCTGCCCGATGCATTCGCCGTTCTCTTTGGAGATGACCGCCCAGCGGTATTTATCATCGTTTGCATAGGCGCTGATGTATGTTTCCAGCAGCCCCGTGACAGCCTCCTTCGTCTCATAGACAGGCTCGGAATAGAGCGACTGCACCTTTTCATCCGATGCCCAGTTTTTCAGGACGGCGTCTGTATCATCCAGTGTGAAGCGGCGCAGAATCAGCCGCTCTGTCTCGATTGTTTGTGTTCCGGTGTGTGTCAGCATGATAAAGTCTCCTGTCATGTAATCGGAAAGTCCTCTGTTTTCAGATCGCAGTAATACCGCCCGTTTTCGGCAGTAAACCGCAAAACGCAGTAATCGGGATCGGTCACGCCGTCCTTATAAAACATTGTATCACCCCTGCGCCAGATCATATCCTTAGTCTCCTGATCGGTCAGCACTTCCATTTTGCCTGTCAGCATAACGCCCGTGTATTTTATCAGACCTTTGTGATAAAAATAGATGCAGGCATTCGGATTCTCCAGATATTGCCCGACTCTCATGGAGGAAGTATTCGTCGAAAAGTAAAACTGACGAAGTCCGTCGATTTTGCGCGGCTTCAGCATCGCCTTTACATTCGGGAATCCTGCTGCATCAACTGAGCAGATCAGGACAACCTTCTGTTTTCGGACAAATGCTGCGATCTGATTGTAATTCATTCGATTTCCTCATAAAACAACGGCTGGAGCTGATATCCCCGGCAGGGACTTGGCGGAGCTCTTTTCACGCGAAAGATTTTCGTTTGCTGCGACGAGCAACCCAAACTTTCGGGATGTGCTGCGCCGAAAGCATAGCAACTGCATTTTATTCATCCTCAAAACGGGGTCTGGGGATAATATCCCCAGCGAGGGGTTTGGGGGCGCGCAGCCCCCATTACAAATCCATCGGAGATACCGCTATCCTCACACCTGCGGCAGCTTGGCGAGGGATTTTGCGAGTTCTTCGTCCGTGGGGACATAGTTCTGGAGTTCGCCGTCATTGTACTTTGCATAGCCTGCGAGATCGAAATAACCCGTGCCGGTCAGACCGAAGACGATGGTCTTTTCCTCGCCGGTCTCCTTGCACTTCATTGCCTCGTCGATTGCTGCACGGATTGCGTGGGAGCTCTCCGGTGCGGGCAGGATGCCCTCGATTCTTGCAAACTGCTCTGCGGCTGCAAAGACCTCTGTCTGCTGATAGGAAACCGCTTCCAGAATGCCCTGTGCATGCAGCTCGGAAAGCGCGGTGTTCATGCCGTGATAGCGCAGACCGCCTGCGTGGTTCGGTGCCGGAATGTAATCCGCGCCGATTGTGTACATCTTTGCGAGCGGGCAGATCATGCCGGTATCTGCGTAGTCATATGCGTATTTGCCGCGTGTCAGGCTCGGGCAGGATGCCGGTTCCACTGCGAGCAGACGGTAATCCGCTTCGCCGCGCAGACGCTCGCCGACGAACGGCGCAATCAGTCCGCCGAGGTTCGAGCCGCCGCCTGCACAGCCGATGATCACATCCGGCTTGATGCCGTACTTCTCCAGCGCGATTTTGGTCTCGAGACCGATGACCGACTGGTGCAGCACAACCTGATTCAGTACGGAGCCGAGCACATAGCGGTAGCCTTCGTTCGTGACGGCACACTCAACTGCCTCGGAGACTGCGCAGCCCAGGCTGCCGCCGGTTCCCGGATGCTCTGCGAGAATCTTTCTGCCGATTGCAGTTGTCTCGGAGGGGGAGGGGGTGACGGATGCGCCGTAGGTGCGCATGACCTCGCGGCGGAACGGCTTTTGCTCATAGCTGACCTTGACCATGAATACCTTGCAGTCCAGATCAAAATACGAGCAAGCCATCGAGAGCGCGGTGCCCCACTGACCTGCACCGGTCTCTGTGGTGACGCCCTTGAGCCCCTGCTTCTTTGCATAATATGCCTGTGCAATGGCGGAATTCAGCTTGTGGCTGCCCGAGGTGTTGTTGCCCTCGAACTTGTAGTAAATCTTCGCCGGTGTGCCGAGCTGCTTTTCAAGGCAGTATGCGCGGACCAGCGGAGACGGACGGAACATTCTGTAAAAATCGCGGATCTCCTGCGGAATCGGGATGTAGCGGTCGGTATCGTTGAGTTCCTGCTCGGCAAGCTCGCGGCAGAACACCTGCGAGAGCATATCGAGCGTTGCCGGCTGATGCGTTTTCGGATCGAGCAGCGGCGCCGGTTTGTTTTCCATGTCTGCGCGGAAATTATACCATGCCTCCGGCATCTCGGATTCGGTCAGATAAATCTTGTACGGGATTTCATTGTTCTTTGCCATGGGTACACACTCCTTTTTTTGATACTGCGGGCGGATTTGTCAGGCAGACGGGGAAAATAAAACGCCCGTCCCTGACAGCTTCATTACAGTCAAGGACGAGCGGTGCTCGCGGTGCCACCTTGATTCACGGCGCTGCATATGCGCTGCCGTGCCCTTTTGAGATACAGTATTCGATATCTCCGGCCTCTGACGCGTGCCTGACGTCGCAGCTTTCACTGCGCCCTCTGCGGGCCATTGGATGCGCTGTGATCCGCCCGGCTCTCAGCTTTGCCGGACTCTCTGTGGGGCATACACATCGTTTCTCTCCGCTTCAACGGTTTACACTGCTATTATAGCACAGTCAGTCCGGTTTGTCAAGAGCATTTTGCGCGAATGAGAAATTAGAAATGAGAAATTAGAAATTGCGGTGTCCGCTCCGCGGATAAATTTGAAATATAGTGAGGAGATAGGAGTGAGAAGTGAGGAGTTGCGGTTCCATGCGAAACTAGCGATGGTTTTGAAACAGCAGAACGGAGAATGACAAATGCTGCGGTATGCGGATTTGAACAATATTATAATCCATCGCGAAGCGATACCTTCATTTCTAATTTCTCATTTCTAATTTCTAATTATTTTCATGTGCCCCATTGAAATTCGGACAATTATATGGTATAATAATTGGTATATCCTGCGCGGATATACATGACATCATATTTCAGCATGACTACACCGAAAGGAGATACCCGTCTATGGATGCACTTGGTTACAAATGCCCGAACTGCGCTGCGGATATTCAGTTCTCTGCAAAGGAACAGAAATTCGTCTGCGAATACTGCAACAGCAGCTTTACCGAGCAGGAAATGAAGGACATCGCAAAGCTGCAGGAGGAACAGCATCCCGACCGCCCCGAGGAGGAGCAGCAGGCCGAGGATGATTTCACCGGACACACTTCGGTCTATTCCTGCGACAGCTGCGGCGCGACCATCATGGCGGATGAAAACACCGCTGCAACCTTCTGCTATTACTGCCACAATCCCGTGATTCTCAAGGGCAGAGTTTCCGGCGAATACCGCCCCTCTTATGTCCTGCCGTTCCAGATCGACCGCGAGACGGCAATCGAGCATTTCAAGGAATTTGTCAGAAAGCACAGATTCCTGCCGAAGGATTTTCTCTCCGCCGGTCAGCAGGAGAAGATCGTCGGGCTCTATGTTCCGTTCTGGGTGACGGATGTCAATGTCAATGCGGATATGGATGCACTCGGCAAGCGTGTCCGTTCGTGGACATCCGGCAATTACAGCTACACCGAGACACAGGAATATGCCCTTGCGCGAAAAGCCAATGTTGTAATCAAGGGACTTCCGGCGGACGGCGCCAGCCACATCGACGATGAACTGATGGAAGCCGTCGAGCCCTTTGACTACACAAAAATCAAGCCCTTTGCGATGCAGTATCTCAGCGGTTTTCTCGCGGAGAAATATGATATGGACTATGCAAAGATGTTCCCGCGCATCCAGAACCGTGCGGTGCAGGCATCCGATCAGCTTGTGCGGCAGTCGATGACCGGTTACTCCTCGGTTTCGGTCACGCGCTCGGATATCAGAGTCATGAGCACAAAATGGGAGTACATGCTCCTGCCGGTCTGGTTCATGACCTATAAGTATCACGATAAAATCTATGAATTTGCGCTCAACGGGCAGACGGCGAAATTCGTCGGCGAGCCGCCGCTGAGCAAATCACGCCTTGCTGCGTTCTGTATCGGTCTCGGTGCGGCTGCGGCGGCACTGACCATGCTTGTGGGGGTGATTCTGAAATGAAAAAACGGATTCTTCATCTCATCCTGACAGCTGCAGCGGTTCTGAGCTGCACATTCGGCGCGGCGGTTTCCGTCTCCGCGGCAAGACCGCTTGAGGATACGATCCCGGACTGCAAGCTCTACGATGTGGACAACTTTCTCTCGGCAGATGAGCAGATGCAGATTGACCAGCTCATCAGCGATGTCAGCCGCGAAATTGATATGTATGTCGCGGTCTGCATTCTGAATGAGAGCGGCGACGGCATGGCGGATTATGACTGTGAGGATTACGCAGACAATCTCTATGACAAGCTGTTCAATGTCCCTTACGGCAAGGAGACGGACGGCGAGATTCTGCTGCTGAACATGCCGATGCATGCGATCACGATCGAGAACAGCGGCATGGGCGAATTTTATTACTATTCCGATCCGGGCAGCAGCATTGACCGCAATGATACCATGCGCGAAAACATCATCAGCTATATGCGGGAGTCGGATTATGTCGGCGCCGTGGAGCAGTTCTGCGATGATCTGAAGCATTACAAAAAGCAGGGACTGCCGAAGGATGCGCAGACCTACAATCCGCAGACAGGTCAGTATGCATATGTCCATAAGGGACAGATCGAGTTTGCGAACAAGCTGCCGTGGTGGTACGGCTTCAAATTCGGGCTCTGGAGTGCGATCAGTGCAGCGGTCGGCGGATTGACAGGTCTGATCTCGATGCTGATTGTCAAGAGCAACTATAAGTTCACGAAGTCGCTGGATCCGACAAACTATGTCAGCCAGAAGGACACGAAATATCTGGTCAAGGATGATGTGTTCATCCGGACGCACACAACCAAGCACCGCATTGATTCTGACGGCGGCGGACGCAGCGGCGGAGGCGGCGGAGGCGGCATTTCGCATACATCCTCCGGCGGCTTCTCCCACAGCGGCGGAACCAGCCACTGGTAAGGTCGGCAGGGCCGACAGCCGCTTTGCTAAAGCACCCTTTTACGTCATGTGCGCATTGCTGTCTGTTCTCTCATGCGGTGTTATGCGATAATGCGAATACGCCGCCGCTTTGCTAAAGCACCCTTTTACGTCATATGCGCATTGCTGTCTGTTCTCTCATGCGGTGTTATGCGATAATGCGAATACGCCGCCGCTTTGCTAAAACGCCCTTTTACGTCATGTGCGCATTGCTGTCTGTTCTCTTATGCGGTGTCAAGCGATAATGCGAATACGCAGCCGCTTTGCTAAAGCACCCTTTTACGTCATGTGCGCATTGCTGTCTGTTCTCTCATGCAGCGTAATGTGGTAATGCGAAATACGCAGCCGAAACAGAACATGCTTTGTTTCCGGCGCGGTTCTGCATCAGCTTTAGAAAGCACATGCGCTGCAAAGAGTAAGTGCCCGGAATCAGCATGGTTCTTCGGCAGCTATAGAAAATAGGAGCCGGGCACTGCCCGGGAAGGAGTAAATACAATGGATACCACAGCACTTGCAAATCTCTTGTTCCCCGATATCACAAAAACCATCGGGGATTATGAAACGATCTATCCGCCGCGCGACCTGCCGGAAGGCGCTGTTGTCACGCGCATTGCACCGAGCCCCACGGGATTTGTGCATCTCGGCAACCTCTACAACGCGATCGGTGAGCGCCTTGCCCACCAGACCGGCGGCGTGTTCTATCTCCGCATTGAGGATACCGACCAGAAGCGCGAGGTCGAGGGAGCGGTCGAGGCTGTCATCGACGCGATGACATTCTACGGCGTTCACTTTGATGAGGGCGCAACCGCCGACGGCGAAACCGGTGCTTACGGTCCCTACCGGCAGCGTCAGCGCAAGGAGCTCTATCAGACCGTTGCAAAGCAGCTTGTGCTGCGCGGTCTTGCCTATCCCTGCTTCTGCACCGAGGATGACCTCAAGGCGATGCATGAGCAGCAGGAGGCTGCAAAGGAGAATTACGGCTACTACGGCAAATACGCAATCTGGCGCGACCGCTCCATTGAGGACATCGAAGCAGAACTGAAAAAAGGTACCGAATGGGTGCTGCGCTTCCGTTCCGAGGGCGATCCGGAGAACATGATCCCCGTGCAGGACGGCATCCGCGGCGAGCTGAAGGTGCAGGAGAACTACACCGATTTTGTTCTGCTCAAATCCGACGGCATCCCGACCTATCACTTTGCACATGTCTGCGACGATCACTTCATGCGCACAACGCATGTCATCCGCGATGAAAGCTGGCTTGCAACACTGCCGATCCATGTGCAGCTTTTTGATACACTCGGCTGGCAGAGACCCATCTACTGCCACACCGCAACGCTCATGAAAATGGACGGCGCCTCCAAGCGCAAGCTCTCCAAGCGCAAGGATCCCGAGCTCGCACTCTCCTATTACAGAGAGGCCGGATTCCCGCAGGAGGCAACATGGCTCTATCTGCTGACCGTGCTCAACAGCAATTTCGAGGAGTGGCATCTTGCAAATCCGGATGCGGATTCCCGCGCGTTCACATTCTCGCTCGAGAAGATGAGCACCTCGGGCGCGCTGTTTGATCTGGAAAAGCTTGACAATATCTGCAAGGAATATCTCTCGCGCAAACCGGCAGACTTTGTATATGAAGGACTGCTGCAGTGGGCAAAGGAATATGACACCGCCCTCGCAGAGCGCATGACCGCAAAGGCGGATTTCTACAAGGCGGCAATCAATGTCGGCAGAGTGAGCGAGAAGCCCCGCAAGGATTACGGAAGCTGGTCGGCGGCGGCAAAGGTCCTCGCGTTCTATGATGCGGAGACATTTGCAATTGAGGACGGCTGCCCCGAAAATGCATCCGGCGAGATGAAGGCGGAAATCCTGAACCGCTACATGGAGACGCTCGATTTTGCCGACACGCAGGAGGCGTGGTTTGCAAAGGTCAAGGAGATCACCGAGGCGCTGGGCTATGCAGCACAGCCGAAGAAATACAAGAAAAATCCGGAGCTTTACAAGGGCAGCATCGTCGATGTGACAAACCTGCTGCGCGTCGCGCTGACGGGACATCAGAATGCGCCGGATATCTGGGAGATCAGTCATGTGCTCGGCGAGGAGGAAACCCGCCGCCGCCTGACTGCCTACAGAGATGCCTGAGAAAAAACGCCGGAAAATCGGGTTCCCGATCTTTCTGGCGGTGCTGATTCTGCTGCATGCGGCGCTGATTCTTGCGCTGCAGTCGCAGCGGTTCGCGGACTGGTACTGCGGTGAGGCTGTACCGCGGATCGCAAATGCGGTCGGCAGCGTGATGAGCCTGATTCCGACGGCGGTCTGTGAGATCTGTATCGCGGCGCTTGTGTGCTTCGGTGTGATTCTCGTGATTCTGCTGATCCTGCTGATCTTTCTGCGAAAGCGCGAAGGCTACCGCAGATTTGTCGCGGGATGCTGCGGGCTTGCAATGGTCTTTGCGGTCATCGGGATCGGCGGCGAGCTGATCTACGATGCCGCTATGATGCGCAGCACGCCCGTCGGGCAGCAGCAGACACATGATTTCGAGGAGCTGACGGCGCTGTGGAATCTGACCATGACGCAGATCAATACCCTGAGCGCCGCGGTTGATCGCGATGAAAACGATCACTTCATTCACCGCAGCGACAGCGAAATCCGGACGGCGATTGATGTTTCGCGCATAAAGCTTGCGGCGGAGTATCCGCGCTTTCAGTATGCAAAGCCGCCTGTGCCGAAGACCTCGGTTTTCTCGGCGGTTGTCTCAAAATTCGGCGACGATGCCTATTTCATCGAGCCGTGGTTTGAGACCGTGTTCACGATCAGGGCGCAGAACCGCGGCACCTATCCGAGCATTTTTGCGCATGAGTACAGCCACTACTGCGGCTATTACCGCGAGGATGAGGCAAATTTCTTTGCACATCTGCTCAGTACGCAGAGTGATGATCTGAATGTGCAGTATGCAGGCTGGATGGACATCGTGAACCGTGTGTGGAATGCGATCGAGCTTGACTTCTTCGGGCATAAGCCGACGGATGCGGAGCGTGACAATCCCGAATATCAGGCGTACTGCGATTCGCTGGTGGACTATGATCTCTGGCTGTATGTCGGCGACCGTACCGGCAACTATGAGCGGTTCCATGCGGAGCGCGGCGAGGAAAACGTCGTGGATGAATACAAAAAAGAGCCCGAGCTGCCGAAAGCCGCTGCCGATCTGATTCAGAAGCAGGGGCAGAAGCATTTTGAGAATCTGCAGGCGCATCTCGGCGCACATTATTATGACGGCGTTGTGCAGCTGCTGCTTGATTATTATGCCGATCAGCTCGAGCCCTACAGGACGGAAAATCTATCAATTGAAAAGGAGTAAATCCCAATGGACAGAAGTGTTTTGATCCCCGAAAAAGGCCCCGTGATGTGCGTGCACTGCAATGTGCAGATGAAGCGCGTCAAGGTGGAGGAATGGGCACCGACCAATGTACTGCTCAAGCAGCTGCAGAAGATCGCGGACCACACCGGTGTGCGCATCTACCACTGTAAATCCTGCGGCAAGGTCGAATTTTTCCGGTGAATCCGCGGTATCACGATATTATCTGCGCGCGCCCCGGTGCAAAGACGGCAGTTCTGCTGCTGCACGGCATCCTGAGCGCGCCGCAGTTCTTTGATTTCCTGCTGCCGGAGATTCCGGAGGATATTTCGGTCTGCGGCATTCTGCTCGACGGGCACGGCGATGTGCCGGAGGCGCTTGCGCACACCTCGATGCAGAAGTGGAAGCAGCAGGTCGGCGATCTGACAGAAACGCTGCTGCTGCGCTATGAGAAGATCATCATTGCGGCGCATTCCATGGGGACACTGTTTGCGCTGCAGCTTGCACGGCGGTATCCGGAGCGGATCAGCCGGATGCTGCTGCTCGGCGTGCCGCTCGCTGTGCATCTGACGCCCTTCGGCGCATGCTCTGCCATGCTCGCAGCCTGCGGGGCTGAGCCGGAGACACCGCGCCTTTCGGCGATGCAGCATGCCTACAGCATCGAACCGGACCGGAACCCGCTGCACTATGCAGGCTGGATTCCGCGCTATATGGAACTGTTCGATGAGATTGAAGCGGTCAATGCGGTGCGCATGGAAAACCGTGTGCCGTGTGCGGTGTATCAGTCCGCGGCGGATGAGCTTGTCTCACCCGATGCGCTGCCGCTGCTGCAGCAGATGCCGGCTGTCCGGCTGCATGTGCTGCGGCATTCCACGCACTTTTATTTTCCGCCGCAGGATCAGGAACGGATCCTGCACTGCTGGCGGCATATGCTGCTGCAAACGAAGTCTGCAAGGGACGGAATCCCGCCCTGCAAATAAAAAGTAAAGGAGTATCACACCATGATGAAGTTCTATCAATGTAAGGAATGCGGCGAGATCATCGCTGTCAGAGAGGGCGACGATGCCGATCTCACCGGCAAGGAGGAGATCATCGCCAACACTGTTGATGCGGCAAAGGAAAAGCATGTGCCGGTCATCAGCCGCGAGGGACAGACTGTCACCGTGGCGGTCGGCTCTGTGCTGCACCCGATGACGGAGGAACATCATATCGCATGGATTCTGCTCGAGACCAAAAACGGCGAGGAACGCAAGGAACTCAAGCCCGGCGAGGAGCCTGTCGCACAGTTCTATGTCGCAGAGGATGACGAGGTCATCGCAGCTTATGAATACTGCACCCTGCACGGCATCTGGGCGGGCTGAGCCCGCATCCATTATGCGAAAGCTGCCGGAGAACCGTTCTCCGTTTCGGCGGAAAGACACCGGTATGACGGATCAGCGCGGCAGGATTTCCCTGCGCGTTGATCCCTCTGTTTCCATATCAAACAGAATGAGGATAAAAATATGAAAAAACTGGGATTTGGCTTTATGCGCCTGCCGCTGCTCGATGCAAACGATCCGACTTCGTTTGATGAGCAGCAGATCTGCAAAATGGCAGATGCGTTTCTCGCGGCAGGCTTTACTTATTTTGACACCGCCTATATGTACCACAACGGAAAATCTGAGGAGATGCTGCGCAAGGCAGTTGTTGAGCGCTATCCGCGGGAGCAGTTCTTCGTCGCGGATAAGCTGCCGACCATGTTCCTCAAGGAGCCGGAGGATGTCCCGCGCATCTTTCAGGAGCAGCTTGACCGCACGGGGCTTCAGTACTTCGACAACTATCTGCTGCACTGCCTCGACGTCGATAACTACGCAATTGCGGAACGGCTCGACTGCTTTTCATTCTGTCTTGATCAGAAGCGGCTCGGCAAAATCCGGCACTTCGGATTTTCGTTCCACGATACGCCGGAGCTGCTGGACGAAATCCTGACCGCGCATCCCGAGGTTGAGTTTGTCCAGCTGCAGATCAACTATCTGGACTGGGAGAGCGAAAAGGTGCAGTCGCGCCGCTGCTATGAGACCGCAGTCCGCCACGGCAAGGATGTCATTATCATGGAGCCGGTCAAGGGCGGCAAGCTTGTCCATGTGCCGGAGGAGGCGAAGGCGCGCTTCAAAGCGGCGGAGCCGGAGCTTTCGGTGCCCTCGTGGGCGATCCGGTTTGCGGCATCGCTGCCTGCGACTGTCATGGTGCTCAGCGGCATGAGCAGCTTTGAACAGCTCAGCGACAACACCGGCTATATGCAGGATTTCAAGCCGCTGACAGCGGACGAAACAAAGCTCTGTCTCGAGATCGGTGAGCTGATCGCGCATCAGGATGATATCGCATGTACGGCATGTCATTACTGCACGGAGGGATGTCCCATGGGCATTGCGATTCCGGAATATTTTGCGCTGCTGAACCGCAAGGCGGACGGTGCAGAATACACCGCGCAGACCGTCGAGAGCGGCAAGGCATCCGACTGCATCGAATGCGGTCAGTGCGAGGAGCATTGTCCGCAGCATCTGCCGATCATTGATCTGCTGAAAAAGGTCGCTGCCGCCTATGAGGAAAGCTGACATGGAGCTGCAGAATCTGACCGGCGAAATGCTGACAGACAGGATCCGGATCAATGCGCAGAAAAAGCTCCTGATTCTGATTCCGGCTGCTGTGATCGTCCTGCTGACCGGCATTGTGCTGACATTGAAGCTGCGGGCTGCCGGTGCCGTGATCGGTGCGCTGCTGCTTGCGGCGGTGCTCTATCCGCTGATTTCGCTGTTCCCGCGGTGGCTGCATCCGGAGCAGGCAGATGTCTTCTGCAAATACGGCACGCCCGATTCCGTTGCGGAACAGCTCCGGAAGGGCTGCGGCAATGTCTTTTTCGATAACGGCAGAATGGTCTTGACAGAGCTCTATGTGCTGGATGCGCAAAAGCCGGAAATGCTGCTCTTTTTCCCGCATGCGCTGACGGTCTATCCCGATGCCGTGCAGGGCAAAGAGTCTTATGTTGCCGTATATGACGAATGGGGACAGAAGCTCCGGTATCCGTTCACGAACGGCAGACAGCAGGTCATCAAAATCGACGCGGTGACAGACAAGATCCGCAGACACAATCCGAAATGCAGAGGCGGTCACCGCCCTGAGGATCTGGAATATGTCCGCAAAAACCGGATCGAATTACCGGAGCATCCGCAGCAGGATGATGCCGGAACGTAAAAAATCCTTATTGTGAAAGAGATGCGGAAAGCGCAAAAAAAATCCCTGCGCTTTTCGGGAAAGAGGTTCAAACGATGAAACAGAATTATGCAGACTTGACCGGTGATGCTATTGTACGCGGTGTCCGGAAGAAGAACAATCAGAAGCGGCTGCTCTGCCTGCTCGGCGTGATTGCTGCGGCAGCGGGCATGATCGGCGCGTTTATCTGGATTGTGCGCATGCATGAATTCTTCTACGGCGGTGTGCTGGTGGTGCTCTGCGCCTTCGGTGCCTATGCGGCGTTCACGGGCGTATCCAAGGCAAACAAGGTGCTTGCGGATGTGGAAAACTGCAGGCTGTTCCGCAAATACGGGACACCGGAATCCATCGCATCGCGCATTGCATCGGAATGCGGGGAGCCGCTGCTTGACAGCAAGGGTTCGCTGGTCTGCAATTCGTTCATCATGAAGCACGGCGATTTTGAATCCTTTATTCCCTATGAACAAGCGCTGCACATTTTCCGCAGGGAGCACAGCACAAACGGCATTCAGGACGGCGTCTATCTCGTGCTGACCGATGCCTACGGCGATCAGCAGCAGTTCCCGTTCAAGATCGGCAAAAAGGGCAAGGCGCAGATGGAGGAGATCGTCAACCACATTATTCAGCAGGCGCCGAACTGTGCCGTCGGCTACACAAAAGAGGCGCTCGCCTACGTCAAGCTCAATGCCAAAAAGCTGGAGGATTAAACCGTTAAGCGAAATCTTCGGTTCATGCGCGGTTAGAATACAGATAACCGTATAAAATGATGCCCCTGAGCGTTTCAAAGCGCTCAGGGGCATTTTATTTGATATGGATATGACAGCCGATGCTGTCGGCTCAGCATTCAGTCTCCAATATTATGACTGTGAAAACAACCGGTTTTGATGAGAAGAACGGTACCGCCGGTCGAGCAGCATCCATGCAAGACAGATGCCGATCAGCATCGCGCAGAGAATCTGATTGACCGTCACGAGCCTGCCCTGATGCTCTGCACGCAGAAAATCCAGCAGACCCTTTGCCAGCGCCGAGAGCAGAAACACGCTCCGGACACTGCCGCTGCGGTGCCGTCTGCGCAGGAGCATCCCGACGGCGAAAATCACGAGAAATGTGAGGGATTCGGCAAGCTGCACCGGAAATGCAGTCACGCCGCCGTTCTCCGCGCCGGTGTAACGGACACAGAAGATGCCGTCATAATCCACGCCGCGGCAGCAGCCCGCGAGAAAACATCCGAATTTTGATACCGCATACATCAGCGGCAGCACGAGTGTGCAGTTCTGCAGCATCAGCCGCGTGTGCCCGCGGTTTCCGCAGATCAGTGCCATGATGATCACGCTCAGGTACATCCCGAACAGCGCGCCCATCGAAGAAAGCCCGACTGTCTGCCCGTGTGACATCAGATAGCCTGTACCGGCGGCGCAGAAAACGATCATCACCGGCGAGAGCAGCACCAGCAATCCGGCGATGTTCTTCGGGATGCCGTCTTTGCGGTTGAGCAGCCAGAGCAGCCCGATGCCGAGCACAAACGCGCTGAACATCGTCACCGAATAGGGCGGAAACAGTCCGGCGTGATCGGTGTTGATATGAAACATGCCGTGCCTCAGTCGATGTTGCAGTCCTTGAGGATTGCGCCGCATGCCGCAATGAACAGTATAACGCCGATGATCACCAGTACGCCAAATATAATATAAATCCACATCAGGATCTTGCCGAACACGTTGTCCTTATACCGGACGCGGACAATGATCATCAGCACCAGACCGATCTGAAACAGAACAGCGATCAGTCCGTAGAGATCCTTTGCTTCTGCGCCGCCGAGGACAAATGACAGCAGCAGACAGAGCGCCGAGCAGCCTGCAAGCACGTTTGAAATCGTGGTATCCTTTTTGATCTGCTCCGGCGTGCGTGTATCCGTCACCGGCGCGCCCTGCGGCTGAAATGTATTCGGCGCAGGTGTGCCCTGAAAAGGATTCGCCGTGCCCTGCACATTCTGCGCGGGCTGATTGAACATGCCTGCATAAAACTGCGCATTCTGTCCCTGCGGCACGGAGCACAGATACTGATACTCCTGCTGGGTCATAAAATGCGCCCATCTGCCGTCCGGCAGTGCGACAAAGCCGTTTCGTGCCAGCACAGCGGGGTCATAGCCCTGCGGCGCAATCAGCACCGGCTGATTGTTCTGATAATTCTCGAACACGCAATTCTGTACTTCATAATAATTGATCATTCTCTGTTTCTTTCTCTTTCCGTCAGCGGGAGCACAGTGCTCCCTGAAATATCCCTATTATACCATAATCTTCTGCAAAACACAAGAGCGGATGGGAAATGAGAAATTAGAAATGAGAAATGAGAAATTGTGGTATGCGCTTCGCGCATGGATCTATAAAGTGAGGAGATAGGAGATAGGAGTGAGGAGTTGCGGTGTCCGCTGCGCGGACGATTGAAAAAGGAGCCGCGCATATTACAGGGGGAGCTCCCAATGAAATGTGCCGGAGACTGCCTGCCCGTGCATGTGTTCAGGTATCACAAAAATCCGGCGCGGATTTGCCGAACAATGAGAAACATGTCGGTTTATGCCGGAAGTGCTTGCATTTTTTACCGTTTTGTATTACAATATAGAGTGGCTTTTACTGCGAAATCAGCAGGCATAAAATGATACAGGAAGGAACAACGCACATGGCAATGACAAGCCGTATCCGCATCAACAAAAAATATGTTTCGGCAGCGATCCGGATCGCGATTTTCGTGATCGTGACGATGATGCTGGTCTCATCCGCGCGCCGCAAGATCACCGAAGCGGCAATGAATGACGAATATCCCGCGGCAAAGCAGCAGTTCTCGCAGATGGTGGAGGAAAAGGGGAGCCTGAATGCGCTGCATGCATTCTTCTCCGGCAAGGATCTGCCTGCAGATTCCGGCGAGATTCAGATCGGCAACAAAAAGATCACGCCGAATGTGCCGGAGATCGCATCCGTTGCGCTGGAATCCCCGATCGGTGCGCCGGACAGCGAACAGCCGGAAACCGAAATGATCGAGATCTATGAGCCGCTGTTCCGCGGAAAGCTCCTCAAGATCAAGGATCCCTCCCGTGTGTATCTCGGCGTTGCGGGTGAGCTCGGTACGCCGACCTCCTACGGCAAGCAGATCAAGAAGATGTGTGAGGAATACGGCGCGATTGCTGCGGTCAATGCAAGCGGCTTTGTCGATCCGAACGGCACCGGAAACGGCGGTCTGCCGGTCGGTCTGGTGATGTCGCAGGGCAAGCTCTGCTACGGCGATCCGTGGTCCTATTATGAAGTCATCGGCTTTGACAATGACGGCAAGCTGCACTGCGAATGGCTGACCGGTCAGCAGGCGATTGACATGGGCATCCGTGATGCGGCATGCTTCGGACCGATCCTCATCAAGGACGGCGTCAAGCAGGAGATGAACGGCAGACTCGGCGGCTATAATCCGCGCACGGTCATCGGACAGGCTGAGGACGGCACGGTCATGATTCTGCTGATCGAAGGCAGAATGTTCACGAGCATCGGTCTGACCTATCCGCAGCTTGTCGATTTCTGCTATGACCTCGGCATGGTCAACGCCGGCAATATGGACGGCGGCGCATCCTCTGTGATGTATTATCAGGGCGAACAGTATACAATCGTCTCGACACTTTACGGCGCACGCGATATGCCCGACTGCTGGCTGGTCGCGCCCGAATCTTAACGAAAGGAGCATCGCAGAATGGCTGAAAAGGAATTTGCGGCTGCTGCTGATCCGGCAGCCGAAGCGGAGCGTTCTGACGCTGCTCCGGCAGACAGAAAGCCTGTGAACGCGGACGGCACACCGCGCAAAAAGAAGAAAAAGAAGCGTCCGGTTGCGGGTGCGCAGACATCTGAGCACCGCAGCGCAGACGGTACATCGGCATCCGGCGAGGTGCCGCGCAAAAAGAAGAAAAAGCGTCCGGCTGAGGGTGCGCAGACAGGTGAGCACCGCAGCGCAGACGGTACATCGGCATCCGGCGAGGTGCCGCGCAAAAAGAAGAAAAAGCGTCCGGCTGAGGGTGCGCAGACATCTGAACACCGCAGCGCAGACGGTACATCGGCATCCGGTGAGATGCCGCGCAAGAAGAAAAAGAAGCGTCCGGCTGAGGGCGTGCAGACCACTGAGCACCGCAGCGCAGACGGAACGGCAGCATCCGGCGAGGTGCCGCGCAAGAAGAAAAAGAAGCGTCCGGTTGATGGTGTGCAGACTGCTGAGCACCGCAGCGCAGACAGTTCGGCAGTGATAGCCGCGGAGACACCGCGCAGACGTCCGGCGGAACGGAATGCCGCACCGCGCCGGCTTGCTCCGGCAGCAGAGGTGCAGCGCCGTCCGGCAAACCGCAGCAGCGCCGCGATGCGTATGCAGCAGAGCCGCAAAGCCGAAGCCGCAGCGGAACGCTCCGGCATCCGGATTGTGGGATGGGGCATCTTCCTCATTGCCATGATCCTCTACATCATCATCTTTTCGCTGATTGTCCGCAGCAAGATGAAAAAAGCAAACAGCTATGTCGCGGAGTACGAAAGCTCCCGCCCGCAGTATCAGATTGAAAACTATGTCAAGGGACTGAGCGACGGTTTCCTCTCCGATATGATGACGCAGGCGGCTTCGGGTCTGAGCTTTACGGACTACGAAAAGCCCGAAATGCTCTTTGAGACCGTGCGCAGTCAGGCGGCGGCAGACGGCGAATTTACCTATCAGCGCGCCGAGGATTTCACCGATTCCCGTCCGGATTACTACATCCTGCGCGACGGTGAGGCGATTGCAAAAGTCGCGCTGATCCGTTCCGGCTGGACAGAGGGCTACAAGTTCCCTGTCTGGAGCGTGGATCAGCCTGCTTCGGTCATTCAGCTGAAGGCTTCACCGGCGTATACGCTGACTGTCACAATGCCGGAGGGTTCAACGCTGAAGGTCAACGGCGTTGAGGTGCCGGAAGAACAGTATCTCGAGGCGGAATCGGATTTCCAGCTCTCCGCAACGGAACTCTACTTCGCAAAGCAGCCGATGGCGCGCAAGTGCGTCATCAACGGGCTTTACTGTGCGCCGAATGTTACGGTCACCGATGCCGACGGCAATGTGCTCGAGCCCTACGAGGTGCCGGATCCGAATCTTGCGCAGCAGGAATACGTGTTCCCGATTGCGGATACAAAAAATCCGGATGAGGCGCTGACCGAGCGTGTCACCGCGCTGACACATGCCTATATGGATTATGTCATCAATACGCGCTGCGAGCTCGATGCAAATCTTGCCGTGCTCAGCAATTACCTGATGGCAGGCTCGCCGGTCTCGAATCTGATGTACACGATTGCTTCGGATATCTGGTACAACAACGATCCGAACATGCGCGAGGATCATGTCTTTGAGATCAAGCATGTCAGGATGTATGCCGAGAATCTCTGCACCGTGGATGTGCATCTTGAATCGACAATCGGCAAGGTTGCGGTCAATGATTACTCCGGCACGGTGCGCTGGGTTCTGGTCAACAACGGCTACGGCTGGTATGCGACGAATATGTCCCTGCATCCGTAAGCGATTGCTGCGCGAACCGTCAGACCCCGTTTTATATGCAGAAAAAAAGCCGCTCCGATTTGCGTTATTTGGAGCGGCTTTCTTCTATCTATATAGAAACATGGGGTCGGGGGCACAGTTTGCGAAGCAATACTGACAGTTTGCGAAGCAATACTGTAAGTCCCCATTATCAATCCGTCGGAGACACATGATAAGTCGAAAGCCGCACCGACTGCCCGCGCGGGGGTTGACAAATGGGGAGAAAGCGGTTATAATGGAATTATCAAATGCGGTGAAGGGAACAGAAAAGCCGGAATCCCGTTTTGCAGAGAGCTGCCGTCTGCCCGATGCGGGCAAAGCTGAAAGGCAGCATTCGGCTCCGGTCATAAGTCATCCCCGAGCAGCCGGACAGAACGGCGGTTACCGATCAGCCTATTAAGTCCGGACGGGTTCTCCCGTGACAGAGAGATGCGTTATTGTGACGCACAGAGGTGGGCGCTTGGGCGTCAAAAAGAGTGGTACCGCGGAGCATATTTGAACTTGTCTTCGTCTCTTTCCTGCCGAACGGAACGGCGAGAAGGGGGCGATTTTTCGTATATCTCTTTTCGCCGGCAAACGGAAAAAGGAGGATTCATCATGCAGATGACAGGTGCTGAAATTGTAATCGAAACGCTGATTGAGCAGGGCTGCGATGTGCTGTTCGGCTATCCAGGCGGACAGGTCATTGATCTGTTTGATCAGCTTTATCACAAGCGCGACCGCATCCGGCATATTCTCACCGCACACGAACAGGGTGCCGCCCATGCCGCCGACGGCTACGCAAGGGCAACCGGAAAAGTCGGCGTTGTGATGGCGACCTCAGGTCCGGGCGCGACAAATCTCGTGACCGGCATTGCCGCTGCCTATCTGGATTCGGTGCCGGTGGTCGCGATTACCGGCAATGTCCCGTGCAGCCAGATCGGCAGGGACAGCTTTCAGGAGGTCGATATCGTCGGCGTCAGCATGCCGGTGACCAAGCATAATTTTATCGTCAAGCACATTGAGGAGCTGGCGGAGACCATCCGCACGGCGTTTCAGATTGCGAAATCCGGCAGACCGGGTCCCGTGCTCGTCGATATCCCGAAGGATGTACAGGAGGCATCCTGCGAGTTTATCCCGCAGGCGCATCCGGCAGAGCCAGAACCCGTCAGACTTGCGGCGGAGGAACGTCTGCAGCAGGCGGCGATGATGCTCGCAAAAGCAAAAAGACCGTATATCTATTTCGGCGGCGGCGTGATCGCGGGCAATGCCTCGGCGGAGCTGATTGCGCTGGCGGAAAAGCTCGATGCCCCGATGGGATGTTCGCTGATGGGACTTTCCGCTGTGCCCTCAGAGCATCCGCTCTTTCTCGGGATGCAGGGCATGCACGGTCATTATGCCTCATCGGCGGCGGAGGATGCTTCCGATCTCGTGCTCGCGCTCGGCGTGCGGTTCAGTGACCGCGCAACCGGTCAGCAGGATCGCTTTTCCAAACACTTCAACATCATCCACATTGATATTGACGGCGCGGAGCTCAATAAAAACATCGCGGCAACGCTGACCATTCGCGGCGACATCAAGGATGCGCTCGGGCGGCTGCTGAACCTCGTCAAAAAACGGACAAACCGTGACTGGTTTGAGAAGATCCAGACGCTGCGGCAGGAGGAGTTCCGGCGCACTGCGCATTCGCATGCGCTGCTGGAGAAGCAGCACGGCAGTACGGGCTATCTGACGCACTATCAGATTCTTGACGCGGTCAGTGCGGCGGCACCGGCGGATGCGATTGTCGTCACGGATGTCGGGCAGCATCAGATGTGGACCGCACAGCGCTATCCGCTGCGGGAGCCGCGCACCTTCCTGACAAGCGGCGGGCTCGGCGCAATGGGCTACGGACTCGGTGCGGCAATCGGTGCCAATATCGCGACGGGCAGACGCACCGTGCTCTTTACCGGTGACGGCAGCTTCGGGATGAATCTCAATGAACTGGCGACCGCCGTCTCGGAGCAGGCAGATGTCACCGTCATCATTATGAATAACGGCGTGCTCGGCATGGTGCGGCAGTGGCAGACGCTGTTCTTTGACCGCCGCTACTCTGCAACAACGCTCAGCCGCAAAACGGATTTTGTCAGGGTTGCAGAGGGCTTCGGCGCAAGGGGTGCAAAAGCGCAGACGCCGGAGCAGCTTGCAGAGGCACTCTCGCAGGCATTTTCACAATCCGGACCGTTCGTCATTGACGCGCAGATGTGCAGCGATGAGCTTGTGCTGCCGATGCTGCCGCCGGGCGGTTCGATCGACGATATCATCACGGAGATCGGGTGACCGGTCAAACAATCGGGGGTTATTATGGAACAGCAATATGTCATCGGCGTGCTTGTCGCGAATATCTCGGGCGTGCTCTCCCGTGTTTCGGGCATGTTCACGCGGCGCGGCTTCAACATCGACAGCCTCACGGTCGGGGAGACGGAAGCCGCAGGTCTTTCGCGCATTACCGTCGCATTCCGCGGCGATGAAGATATCAAGGAGCGCATTGTCACGCAGCTCGAGAAGCTGCACGATGTCAAAGAGGTCGAGGTGCTCGATCAACATGAGACGGTAATCCGCGAGCTGCTGCTGCTCAAGGTGCGCAATGACGCCGAAACGCGGCAGGATATCATGGCAGCGGTCGAAATCTTCCGCTCGAAGATCGTGGACTATTCCAAGGAGGCGCTGGTCTGCGAGCTGACCGGCGAAACCTCGAAAATCGACGCATTTATTGACCTGATGAAAGCCTACGGCATCATGGAGATGTGCCGCACCGGTATCGTGGCGCTCGAGCGCGGCGAAAACTGTCTGCGGACGCGCAGGGAGCAGCAGGTCGATTGATCGCAGTTACATTCTGAAGCAGGAAGGGGAATTATCATGGCAGTTTTCCACATGGGCGAATGCATCCGCAAAACCAAGCAGCAGATTCCGCTGACAAATGACGAGATCCGGCAGCTCGTCAAGGGCATCACCGCAGAGCCGCCGATTCCCGATTATCAGCTTGCCGCGTGGCTGATGGCGGTCTGTTTTTCCGGTCTCAATGACGCGGAGACCGCCGCGCTGACAATGGCAATGCGCGATTCCGGTCAGGTCATGCACTGGGATCTCGATGCGCCGGTTGCGGATAAGCACAGCACCGGCGGTGTCGGCGATAAGACCACGCTGATCTTAGCGCCGATCGTTGCGGCATGCGGCGTCTATATGCCGAAGATGTCCGGCAGGGGACTCGGACACACCGGCGGCACGATCGACAAGCTCGAGAGCATCCCGGGACTTTCCACCGCGCTCGATCCGGCGGATTTTCTCGCGCTGGTCAAAAAGGCGGGCTTTGCCGTCGCGATGCAGACGGGCAATCTTGCGCCCGCGGATAAAAAGCTCTATGCGCTCCGAGATGTCACCGAGACCGTGGACAGCATTCCGCTGATCTGCGCGAGCATCATGAGCAAGAAGCTCGCGACCGGCGCCGATCACATCCTGCTCGACGTCAAGGTCGGCAGCGGTGCCTTCATGAAAAACGATGACGATGCGGCAGAACTTGCACGCCGGATGCTCTCCGCGGCGAATGCGGACGGCAGAGACTGCACGGCGATCCTCACGGATATGGATCGCCCGCTCGGCATGTGCATCGGCAATGCGATTGAGGTGCAGGAGGCGATTGAAGTGCTCGCCGGTGATACGGAATCGGAGCTCGGCGGCTTCTGCATCGAGCTTGCGGCGGAGCTTCTGCGCATGGCAGGCAGAGGCACCGCGGAGCAGTGTCTTGCAATGGCAAAGGATGCCGTCACAAGCGGTAGCGCAATGGAACGTCTTGCGGTGATGATCGCGGGGCAGGGCGGCGACGCCTCGGTGACGGAGCATCCGGAGAAGCTTGCGCTCTCTGCATGCAGCCGGACGCTGAAAGCTGAGCGCGGCGGCTGGATCTCCGCGATGCACTCCGAGGAGATCGGGCGCGCATCGGTGCTGCTCGGTGCGGGCAGAATGACAAAAGCCGATGCGATCGACCCCGGCGCCGGTATCCGGCTGCACTGCAAAAACGGCGATGCGGTCGAACAGGGCGGCGCGCTGCTGACGATGTATGCTGCAAAGGAATCGCAGCTCGACGAGGCGGAGGCGATGCTCCGGCAGGCGGTTGTGCTTTCGGATGAAAAGCCGGAGGCGGTTCCGCTCATTCACCGCGTTGTCCGATCAGACAGCTTTGCGCGGAGCGACAAATAATGAAGAATCTCAAAGGCTGCCGCATCTTTTACCACTATCTCCAGCAGCTCTGGGATGCAGGCGAGAATGGCTGGGGTATCGACCACATTCTGGGCGGCATGCAGCTTCTCAGTGACGGCAGCACAGCCGATCCTGCCTATGCAGAGGACTGGAATCAGGCAGTTGAAATGTGTGCCGATCCGGAGGACGCGTATCAGGTGGGCATGCAGTTTCTGAGAATCTGGCAGGAGATCGGCTATGCGGAGGATGTCGCGCGGATTCTCAGCGATATGGAATCGGAAAAGCGGCTCGATCTCTGGACGAAAGCCGTGCGGGATGTAGAGCAGGAGTGTGACGATCCGTATCTGCGCTTTGCGGACGGAACAATTCCGGACGGTAGCTGAGACCGGAATTGCCGCATATCGTCCTGATCGGGGATGAGACATTTTTGCTGGAAAGCTTTTCAGCGATGCATGTTCCGGAGAGCATCAGGTGCATCCGGCATGAGAATCAGCTTGAAATTCGGTTTTCGGAACCGGATCATCGGGCTCCCTGCGCCGGACAGAGACTGACCGTCCCGAAAGAAACCATGAAAAAAGGAACGTAAAATGGGAAGAAACAAGAAATTACAGGAGATTGACCTTGCGCTGAATTCGCTGGTTGTATTCCGCAAGCTGCTGACGCATGAGGTCATTCTGCCGCTGCGTGCGCTGCTGGATACCGAGTCGATGGACCCGATGATCCAGCTGCGGCAGTATACGGAATTCATCACGCGGCTTTATGCCCGCAGCACCAATCTGACGGACTATGTCTTTCAGCTGATCTGTGAGGATGACAATTTCTATGTCCGTGCGGTAGCGCGCGGCGAGGAGATCGACGAGATGCTGCATGCCTGCGTCCAGAATGAGCTTGCGATTCTGCAGCGGCTCGCGCGCATCCGGCCGCATGAGCTGCAGAAAGAGGTCTCCTATTACGGCATTCTGCCGGAGTGGAAAAACTCCGATCTGGATTTCGGCGCGGAGTATCATGCGCGCCTGCGGCAGATCGGAAAATTCGGCTATGGCATTTTCGCGGCGAATCCG
Organism: Oscillospiraceae bacterium; assembly: GCA_017523995.1. The sequence goes on from JAFWUX010000134.1 coordinate 54,635, forward strand.
ATGTTTGTGATCCGCGATGAAAAGATCGTGCCGGTGAAATATCCGGACAGGGTGCAGCTTTCAGCGCTCTCGGGATATGAGACCGAGCGGCAGGCGGTCATTGCGAATACGCGCGCGCTGCTCAGCGGAAAGCATGCGCAGAATGTGCTGCTCTGCGGCGATGCCGGAACGGGCAAATCGACAACGGTCAAGGCGGTTGTCAACGAATTTTTCGGTGAAGGTCTGCGCCTGATCCGCATTACAAAAGCCGATCTGCCGCTGCTGCCGGAAATCATGGAGCAGATTCATGACAATCCGCTGAAGTTCATTCTGTTCTTCGATGACCTCTCGCTCTCTGCGGATGATGACAGCTTCGGGATTCTCCGCGCGATGCTCGAGGGCTCGGTCGCGGCGCGTCCGGAGAATACCGTGATCTATGCCGCAAGCAATCAGATTCCCGAGCGCATGGATGATGCTGCATCTCCGGCGCAGCAGGCGCTTGCCGCAAGATTCGGCATCCGCGTTTGTTTCCGCCGTCCGGAGAGAGATGCATATCTTGCATTTACCCGTGACCTCGCGGCGCAGTACGGGCTGCATATGGACACTGCGCTGCTCGAACAGAAAGCCGAGGAATTTGCAGCGCAGAGCGGCGGACGCTCCCCGCGTGCGGCAAAGCAGCTGATCGAGCAGCTTTCTTCGAGTGAGGAATGAGAAGTGAGGCGCTGCGGTGTCCGCTGCGCGGACGATCTGAAAACGCCACAATATAAATGAAAAAAGCCGTGAATCAGCGATGTGTGTCGCTTTTTCACGGCTTTTTTGTTTCGGCAACGAAGTAGAAACCATGAAAATTCATGGCGTACCCTCGTTTTTGGTACATAGTCAAGTTCATGACTGCGATGCTGCAAGGGCTGCGCCCCCTCGGGTTGAAGGGTTAGGAATCTTCTCAGTCCATTGATCCTATTATCAAATGGTTCTCCGGCAGCTGCAGACAATCGGCTGTCGGCACTGCCCGCTTGGCACTCATTTATCATTACTGCGGGGAGCAGTATGCTGTGAGAAGCCGCTCTGCGGCGTGCAAGTGTGATCATGGGTGAGTCTCGCCGGCCGCTCCCGGAGGAAAACGGCTGTCGGCCCTGCCGACCTACCACATGGTGTCGGAGTCTTCGTCATATTTGGATTCGGTGGAATCCCAGAGAAAGCGCTGAATCTCCTCTTTGAGCTTGATGCCGCGGCTGCGGGTTTCCGCCGAAAGCACATTCATATCCTCATAGAGATTGTCCATATCGCTGGAAAGCACCTTCGTTGTTTCGTCCAGAGCGGAGATGCGGTCCTCCAGAATATCCGCAGTCTCGTCGATCGAATCCGCGCGGTCTGTCAGTGTGTCCAGATGCCGCTGGATATTGTGCATCAGATTGCGCAGCGCCTCCTGTTCGGAGAGAATCTGCTTCTGCGTTTCGTGCAGCGCCTCCATCGCGGAGACCATTTTCTGCAGCGTGGCGTGATCGCGCTCCTGCATGGCAGTCAGTCTGCCGGTCTGTTTTTCGAGCTCCTCAGATTCCGATTCCAGCTCCGAAAGCCGCATTGTCATTTCGTCCATTCTGCAGCGGTCTCCTTTCATATTGATCCTGCTGCCATTATACCGCATATCCGGACGGATGTCAAGCGCTGCGGCTCAAAGATAACACTGCAGCACCCTGCGCAGATGACATCGGGCGCGGGAGAGTGTCCGCGAGACGGTCCCCCGTGTGACGCCGTATTCCTCTGCGATGTGCTGCATGGTCTTTCTATTACTATAGTATTCATGCATGTAGATGCGCTGCATCTCTGTGAGCATGGTGTTCCATGCGACGCGCACGGCATGGATCAGTGTTTTCCGGCGTTCCGGATCGGCAGGGAGCTCGGCATCGGAAGGGGTGAGCCGCTTGACGATCGACGGGTCAAAATCCAGATGCGCGCTGGAGACCCGCTGCCGGTTTGCACGGTGATTCATGCATGCTCCTTTTCCGCGTAGATGCGGATTTCGCGCATGCTGTCGGTGAGCTCGTAGTATTCCGAGCGCAGCAGATCCATGCGGTGTTCAAGGTCTTTCTCTCTGTCGGCGGATTCGCGTGTGTGCTGTTTACATTGCTGCAGATGCCGCAGTTCCTGTTTGAGCTGTTCAAGCCGGTTCTGCAGACGCTCTGCTGCAAGGCGGTAGGCAGCCAGCATGACGGTGTAGGGCTGATTCTGCACCCAATTAACGTTTTGATTCTGATTCATAGCAGATCCCTCCTGTTCGGCGATGTCCCGTAGTGTGATGCAATCGATCAAACAGAACATTTGTTCTATCTCTAATTGTAACAGGAAAATCCGGATCTGTCAAGGGCGTATTTCTTGTATGTGCAGAAAAATGCACACCGGTACTTGCGATTTAACGGGTAATTTTAATAGCAATTTTGCTCTTTCAAGCATGAATAATCGCAAGATTTGCGTATCAAAAAACATTATCGTAATATTTTCAACAGCAAAATCGCCGAAAACGAAACGCATTTTCGGCTATCGTAACAGCGCAATCAACAAATTCAGGCGGTTAATGATACAACTTCACCAAATGACAAGCAGTTCGCAATTTTTGGGTGAATTTCTAGAATTTCAGCAAAAAATGCTCTAGACTTGCAGATGTTTTTGTGCTAAACTTTAATTACAAAGGGACGCATAGCTGGTACCTGCTGTGCGTAGAGAGGCTTTTTCAATCTTTGGAGGGGTATTATGAGAAAAACAAGGTTTTTAGGTCTTGTCAGTGCGGCAGTCATCGCGCTGGCATCTCTGCCGAGTGCAGGCTTTTCTGCATCGGCTGCAAGCGTCGGCGACAAACTGTCAGTCGGCAACGGCAGAAATCAGCACAAGGATACGTGCGACGGCTACAGCTATGAAATCTGGCTGGATAACACCGGCGGCAACGGCTCGATGACGCTCGGCAAGGGCGCAACCTTCAAGGCAGA